>JAICIT010000431.1 GCA_025960445.1 Bradyrhizobium sp.
AGCAGATCGAATTTCGTGAGGACAATCGCAAAGGCCGCGCCGTCCTCACTTTCGACAACAGCTCGCGTCGAGCAGAAGTTGAGCCGCAAATTCGGAAGCTGCGAAAACTCTCCGCCTGATCAGCGGCCCTAGATGCGAAAGCCGCGCTGTGGATGGCGGCTTTTCGTTGCGCCGGCCAATGTTGGCTCATATTAGCGCAAGCATTAGCTCACCGGTTTCAGCGCTCTTGCCATTGCGGTGTAAGCTGTTGTCTTTGCTGGTACAGTTGGGTGGGCTCGAACCACCGACCTCCTGTTCCACAGACAGGCGCTCTAACCAACTGAGCTACAACTGCATCCTTGGGACGGGCCAAAAAGGCCGCCGAACCGGGCGGAAACTATGGGCAACGCCGGTCTTTGGCAAGGCCGATGGGGAGCACGAATAACCCGCCTCATCCCGCCTTTCCCACTGGCAAAGGCCGTTTTTCCCACCCGCAAAAACGCAAAAAGCCCGGGCTGATCGGCCCGGGCCTTTTTGGGGGCGAAAAGCGATCAGGCAGCCGGCCGGAATAGCTTCGACGCGTTGGCCTTGATCGGCTCGACGGTTTCCGTTGCGACCTTCTGGCTCAATTCGGCGAGCTCCTTGCTCTGGGCGGTGAAGGTCTCGAATTGTTTGCGGGCGTGGGCGGACCACAATTCGATCGCGTCGGACGGAGACTTGATGCCGAGCAGCTCCTGCGCGAAGTCGAGGGTCGAGGTGGTGTTGGCCTTCATCATTTCCATTAGCTTGGCGGAGTATTCGCTGGCGCCCTTGCTGGCGGTCGTGAACACGGCCTCGATGGTGCCGTTGTGGCTCTCGGCGACGTCCTTGAATCTGGCGTAGCTGTCGCGCGCCTGCGAGACGCCCTTTTCAGCGAGTGCACGCATTTGCTCGGGGACCTCGAACGGAATGACGGAAGCTGAGAATGGATCAGATGGATTTGCCATGACATGTGTCCTTCGCATTGGGGTGAGATGATGTACGACTGCGCGTCCGCGCCAAATGCGGACGAAATTCGGTGGTTCACACAGTGGGAGTAGGCTGATCGGGGTGCGATCGAACTAAACCGATATCGTGTCAATTATGTGCAATACAATCCGTCGCCGGACGATTTTATGGCCGAGCAATTCTCGTAGCCATGCGCGCAACGAGGTTCCATTTTTGCAACGCGCATGGCGGAATGAAACCTGCGATGCTTGCAACCACCCGACGACCTTGCGATCCGAACCGCCGTCGCGCGGTCCTAAACCTTGGGCTTGGCCGCGTCCATCGCCGCGCGGCTGACGATCTGGCCCATCTCGGTGGCTTGCTCGGTTAGCGAGCGCATCTGCGCCTGCACATAGGATGTGTGAAGCCGCAGCACTTCCCCCACGTCCTTGGCGTTCAGCAGCGACTGCGCATAATCCAGTGACGCCTGAACGTTTTTTTCAGCGTATTCGATCGCCTTGGCGTTGAAGTCCTTGGCGCCGGCACGAACGGTCTCGCGCCGTTCCTCAATGGACCCGGCAGTCTGCCGGGCGGTAGTCACGAGTTTCTCAAAGGCCTTGCGGGCCTGATCGAAACTCGCCTGGGCCATCGATCGCATCTCTTTCGGAACTTCGAATCGGTCACGTACCTCGTCTTCCATGATCCACTCCTGTGGTTCAAGCAGAGCCGCATTCTGGCAACCCAACGCGGCGGCAGTGGATAGGGTCCCCTTCAATTAGGGTTATTGCACCTTGATGCACTGCCTGAGGGGACCTGCCTGTGGACCTGCCGTTCCCCGCGGGCGATACTAACGTTTCGTTAACGCTGTTAACGGCTTGACCGGCGAGCCTGAGCTTGTGGTCGAGGGAACGCTCAAGCAGTGGATCAAGTCGTCGCGATGAATGAGGCGGAATCCCAGTTGCGAGGCATCGCTGATCCGCGACTGGCGCCGCATGCGGCAAGTCCCTTCCCCGCCTGGCTGTGGTCAGAGGATGGCACGCGGATCCTGTGGGCCAATCCGGTCGGCGCAAAGCTGTTCGCGAGCGCCAACGCCGCCGCACTTGCCAAAAAGATGTTCGGTCCGGCCGACCCGCACCGGCGGCAAATCGCGCAGCTCGCAGGAAATCTGCCGCGCGATGGGGGTGTCCGGTTGCAACGGCTGCGCGGCTTCGGCGCGCCGCTCGGCTTGCTCGTCACCTGCGGCTGCGCCCGCGTTGAATTTGCCGAGGATGGCCCCGCAATCCTGGTCGCGGCGGCCGAGTTCGCCGGCCGCACGCTCTCGCTGCCGGAGCGGCTGCAGTTCCTGATCGAAGGCATCGAATTGCCGATCGCCGCGTTCACGGGGGATGGCGCGCTGGTGGCGATGAGCGACGCCGCGCGTCCGCTGTTCGGATTTCGCACTCTCGCCGAAGCCAGTCTCGAGCAGGCCCGACTGGACGCGCTGAAAGAGGGCCGCGTCGAAACCGCCATTGATGCCGGGCGTGTGGTGCTGCGGCGGGTCGGCGTCGGGACCGAGATTGGCTTGATTGCGTTGATTGCTGCGGACGCGCGTGCGATCCACCGACCGGTGCCCGATTATGAGCAGCCGGCGGAATCGGGCGAAGCGCCGGCCGAGTTCGCGCTGATCGATGAGTTCGCGGCCTCGCCGCCTGAAGAGCCGGTTGAAGTTGCTTTGCGGGAACCGCCGGTAGAGCCAGACCCAGTCGCCTCATTTACGGAGGGACCGATGCCCGACCATGAAGAAGCCGCGCAGTCCGGCGAAGCACCGGCGGAATTCGCCTTGGGCGAGGACACACAAGCGCAGCCGCACGAGCCGTCTCCGTACGTCGAAGCCGTCGCCGACGAGCCGTCGCTGGATGATCCGTCACCCTCAACATCGGTGGAAGAGGCCGCGCCGGAGCCGCGCCGGCATCCGCTGCGCTTCGTATGGCAGATGGACAGCGATGGCCGCTTCACGCTCGAGAACGACGAATTTGCGCGGCTGATCGGGCCGCAAAGCGCCGCGATGTTTGGCGGCCTGTGGAGCGATATCGCCGAGACGTTCGGCCTCGATCCCGATGGCCGGGTGCTGAAGGCGCTCGCCACTCGCGACACCTGGAGCGGCATCACGCTGAACTGGCCGGTCGATGGCGGCGGCCAATTGCCGGTCGAGCTGTCGGGCTTGCCGATCTACGATCGCTCGCAGAATTTCGCCGGCTATCGCGGTTTCGGGGTTTGCCGCGATCTCGATGCGCTGAGCCGGCTTGCGGCACTGCGCCACCTCGAAGCGATCACTTCATCCAAAATTGCCAGGACCGCGCGCGGCACAGAACCCGCCGTGCCCGGCGCGGCACTTCCAGCCAGCTCCGTGTCGGCAGAGCGGGCGAGCGCTGAGGCTTCTGCGCAGAGCGATTCGGACATGCCGGTTTCGGAAATGCCAGTGGAAACACCTGGGAATGTTGTACCATTTCGGCCGCTCGCGGAAACCAAATCTCCCGTGCTGACGCCGGTGGAAAACAGCGCGTTCAACGAACTCGCCCGTGAATTGTCAGCGCGGCTCGAGAACGACGACGAGCCTGCGGCCGCGACGCCGCCCTCCGAT
>JAICIT010000432.1 GCA_025960445.1 Bradyrhizobium sp.
GCTTCAATGAAGAGGCGGCGGTCGCAACCGTCGTCCGCGATTTCCGCAAAGCGCTGCCGAAAGCGGAGATCTTCGTCTATGACAACAATTCGTCCGATCGCACCGCCGCGGTGGCGCGCGAGGCCGGAGCCGAAGTAAGGAGCGAGCGTCGCCAGGGCAAGGGCCATGTAGTCCGACGGATGTTCGCCGATATTGATGCGGACATCTATGTCCTGGTCGATGGCGATGCGACCTATGACGCGGCCAGTGCTCCCCGCATGATCGAGGCGTTGGCCTCGGATCACCTCGACATGGTGGTGGGGCTACGAATAGACAAAGTCCAGGCCGCGTATCGAACCGGCCATCGCGCCGGCAACTGGATGCTGACCCGCTTTCTGTCGTCGGTCTTTGGTCAGGCCTTCACGGATATTCTCTCCGGCTATCGAGTATTCTCCCGCCGCTTCGTCAAATCGTTTCCGGTGCTGTCAGATGGCTTCGAAATCGAAACCGAGCTGGCGGTGCATGCGCTGGAGCTCGCGCTGCCGGTCGCCGAGATCGAAACGCCTTACTATGCCCGCCCTGAGGGATCATTCAGCAAGCTCAACACCTGGCATGACGGCTTTCGAATTCTCGGCACGATCTTGAAACTTTACCGGTCGGAAAAGCCGCTGCGCTTTTTCGCGGTCATCGGCGTCTTCCTGACGTTGATTTCGATCGGTCTGGCAATTCCGATCATCATCACTTTCGTGGAGCAGGGCATTGTCCCGCGCCTTCCCACCGCGGTGCTGTCGATGGGGCTGATGATCCTCGCAATGCTGTCTTTGTCTTCGGGAATGGTGCTTGACACCGTTACGCGGGGACGGCGCGAGATGAAGCTATTGGCCTATTTATCGCAACCACCGTTGAGCAAGAAGTGACGGTGCGATCGCCGGTGCGGAGCGATGGACCGCGGGTTCGCCAGATGCTATCCCGCGCGTCATGAGCGATCTCTCTGTCACAATATTGGCCGAAACCGCCAACGACGCGCAGGCGATCGAACGCTTGCACGAGCGCACCTTCGGGCCCGGCCGGTTCGTGCTGAGCGCCTACCGAATTCGAGAGCACGTCGATCATCTGCTCGATTTGTCGTTTACGGCCAGGATCGGCACGCTGCTCGTCGGCTCGGTGCGGCAATTGCCGATTTGCATCGGCGACACAAAAGCGCTGCTGCTTGGGCCGCTCACCGTCGAGCCGCCATTTCGAAGTCGCGGGATTGGCCTAGCGCTGCTGGAGCGCGCGCTAAAGGATGCAAAGGCAAAAGAACATCGCCTGGTGCTGCTGGTCGGCGATGAAAGCTATTACAGCCGTGTCGGCTTCAGCCGCGTGCCGAAAGGACGGGCGAGCATGCCGGGGCCCGTGGACTACGACCGCTTGTTGATTGCGGAGCTCGCCGACGGCGCTTTCACCGATGTGTCCGGAGCTGTTCGTCCGGACTGGAGCATGGCACGATAAAAGTCTGTTCGTTCACAGCTTCTGCGAAACACCGACAAAGAAGCCCCGTCGCGGCCCGAACTGCGGCGCGAAGACACCGATGCCCGAGCCGTCCCTGATTTGATAGATTGAATCAAACAGGTTGACGACATCGAAGCGAAGCGTGGTCGGCTTGGTCCATCCCGGGAAAAGATATTCGTGGGAAATACCGAGGTTCACCTGTGTGTACGACGGCAGATGATCTGTGTTGGCAAAACCAGAACGAAGTCCGCTGCCATAGATCATGGACGCGCTCAAGCGCGTACCGTTCCACAAGTAAGAGGCGCCCGCCGACGCGGTCAGGACCTGGGCGTGATCGGTGTAAATGTAGTGTGTGGCAATGTAGTTTAGTTCGTCCTGACTGAACAAAAACTGGTTTGATACGATGTTAGTCGCAATCTGCTTTGCCCAGGCAATGTTTCCGTAGGCGCGGAAGTTGCCGTTGGTGTAGGTCGATTTGACCTCGAGACCAATGTTCTGGCCTCGGTCATAGTTGAACCCGTTCAGCACATACGCCGCGCCGAACTGGCCATCGTCGAGCAGGTCGCGGGCGGTCTTGTAATAGCCGTCCACGCCTACTTCGAGACCGGGTACGGGATATATCTTTTGAACGACGCCGACATCGAACACGTGAGATCGCTCTGGCAGCACGGGACTGTTGAGCGCCACCTCGGGAGTTTGCGTGTTCGCCGGGACCGCAGGAGGCGTAACAAGCGCCAGATTGGTCGGGGCGGCAATTACCTGTTGCGGCGGCGTGAAGTTTCGCGCGTAACCCGCATGGAAAGTGGTGCCATCATACGGCTTCCAGGTCAGGCTGATGCGTGGACTGAGCTGGTTGGCATTGACGTACTGATACATCTGGTCGAACCGCAACCCGGCGTTCAGCGTGAGCTGGTTTGTGATCTTCCACTCATCTTGCAAATAGCTGCCAATCAGCCAGCCGGTTTTGCTGTTTGAATCAAAGATCGAAAATGGCGCATCGATTGTGCCCGCGCCGGGATCGGCGGGATCGAGCAGTGGCAGCACGGTCGATGCGTTGTTGACCAGGCTCCGCTCCGCGCTGGCGGAAAATCCAAACCGCAGCGTATGGGCGTAGCCGACGCGCCACGCGGTATCTTCCTGGATGCCGTTGACGAAGCTCTGACGGTACACGTCCGATGCGACACCGTTGAACACGAGATCGCCGATCGGGTCCGGCATAAAGTGCAATTGGCTGTAGCGGTTGAAATACGAGACCTGCAGATCAATGTCGTCGATCGATTTCTGGTAGGCAAGGACATTGAATTGGTTGAACTCATTCTGATGTTCGTTGAGGAATGTTGAATTGAAATTGGAGACCCCAAATGCCGGGAAATTCGGCGTCTGTCCCGGATTGTTGGGAATCTGAAACGTGGAGTTGGATATGCCGCTCATGAAGGTCAGGCGGCTCGTTGGATCGAGCACGGTCGACAAATAGAAAAATCCCTTTTCCTGAGATGTGCGATCGTGAATGGCTTCCCTCGAGGAGGTCGGATTCTCTATTCCAAGATTATTTTGAAGAAAGCGCCCGGACGCGAAATACTGGGTCTGCCCGACGGTGCCGCCATATTCGAAGGTGGGCGTGATCGTCCCGTGACTGCCGCCATAGATACCGACGCTGCCGGAATTGTTGAACGCGTCCGCCTTGGTCTGAATGTCGAGCACGCCTGCCGTGCGTAATCCATACTGCGCCGGCAACGCGCCAGTCAGGAGCGTAAGGCTGCCGACGATCCCGGTATCGAGGATTTGCCCGAACGCGCCGACTCCGTCGGGCAGCATGATCCCGTTGATGCGGTATTGGATGTTGGCATGCTCGTTGCGGACATGCAGTTCGCCGCTTGCAGCCGAGTCCTGCGTCACTCCGGGAAACTGCAACAGCACTTTGTCCAGCGAGGCATTGTTCCCCTGCGGTAGCGCTTCAATCGCCTGATGGTTCATCTGATGGGAAGTGGCGCCGAGCGGCGCAATGATATTCTGGCGGGCCTCGTCGAATTTTTCGTTCTTGCCGGCGACGATTTGCGTCTCCGGCGGAGGCGGGGGCGCC
>JAICIT010000433.1 GCA_025960445.1 Bradyrhizobium sp.
GATCGTTTCGCTTACCTGCCATTCGGGGTCGGCGCGAGAATTTGCATTGGCGCGCATTTCGCGCTCGTGGAAGCAACGCTGGCGCTGGCCAGGATCATCGGCGCGTTTCGGGTCGAGCTTCTGGATACCGCGCCTGTGATGCCCATTGGCGTGGTGACCACGCAGCCCGATCGCTCGCCGATGTTCCGTATCACGCGCCGGTGACAAGGACCTTGCTTGGACGCTCGCGCAATCTGCTCTAAACTTGCGCCATGACCGACATCCAGGCCCAGTTTTCATTGCTGAAACAGACCGCCGATCCTGCGGTGGTCGACGCTATTCGAAACCTCGTGGAGAAAGGCGAGGACCACGAACTCAACCGCATCAATGTGCTGGATTTTTCGAAGCACGTTGGGCTCGGCGAGGAACAGGTCATTTCGGGCTTTCTCCACGCCTCTCGGCTTGGGCTGTTCGATCTGTCATGGAATGTGCTCTGCCCCGGCTGCGGCGGCGTGCTCGGCGCCCACAGCACGCTTAAATCGCTCCGTCCCGATGACTATCATTGCGGGCTTTGCGCCTGCGGTTACGAAGCCTCGGTCGACGAACAGGTTGAGGTCGCTTTCACGGTAAGTCCGCGGATCAGGCGCATCGCCGCGCATGATCCCAATTCGCTTTCTGTATGGGAATATTATCAGCAAATCTTCTGGAGCTCGGGCGTCGATTTCGACAAGGAGTCGTTTGCGACACTGGCCGATGAGGTCACGCTGGATACGCTTGAATTGCCTGCCGGCGAGAAGGCGGTGCTGTCGCTGCAACTGCCAAAGCAGTTCATCATCATCTTCGAGCCCGTCACCCATTCCGCGCAGTTCATCGACGTTCAGGGTGAACCGACCAGGGAGCGTCAGCAGCTTTCGCTGGCTTACAACAAGACGCCTACGCCGACCGGCGGGACCAGGATCATGCGTCCAGGACCGCTTCGGCTGTCGCTGGATAATCAGGCCGACGTGCGGGTGCTGCCGTCGGTTTTCGTCGCGGGAGACGCGATGCATGAGTTGATCGGTAAGCGCAAACCCTTCCTCACCGCCAAGCGCATGCTCTCAAACCAGACCTTCCGCGACGTCTTCAAGGCCGACAACCTCAACATCGATCAGCGGCTCAAGATCACCTCGCTGACGTTTCTATTCACCGATCTCAAGGGCTCCACCGCATTGTACGAACGGGTCGGCGACCTCGCCGCTTTTGATCTGGTGCGGGCGCATTTTCACGCGCTGCTCGAGATCATCGCCTCGGAGAAAGGAGCCGTAGTGAAGACCATCGGCGATGCCGTCATGGCGACCTTCATCAGGCCCGAACATGCGATTGTCGCCGGTTTGCGCATGCGCGCGGCAATGGATGCGCTCAATGCCCAGCGAGGGACGGACGATCTCGTGGTCAAGATCGGGATCCATGAAGGCCCCTGCCTCGCCGTCATGCTCAACGAACGCCAGGATTATTTCGGGCAGACCGTCAATATCGCAGCCAGGGTCCAGGGCCTGTCGACGTCTCAGGCAATCCATATTACCGGTCCGATCATCGAGGTGCCTGCGGTGGCAGCAATTCTGGAACGCGAGGCAATCACCCCGATTCAAAAGCAGGCGGCGCTGCGCGGCATCGCCGACAAAGTCATGGTTTATGAGATTCCCTGACATTGCCGAAAGGTAATGCCGGCTGCCGGAACCGTGACGCCCTACCAAGCTTGATTTTGCAGCCATATATCGGGCATAGCTGCCGGTGTTGCGGCTAATGGCCTTCATACATTTAGATGGAAGTGATGCTGGACGGACTTCGCCAATTCATTGCCGACATAGTTTCTCCCACCGCGCACGATCAGAGGGTGTTTGACGATACCGGGTATCGTCTGGCTGCGACTGCGCTATTGATTCACGTCGTTTCGATCGACGGCGAACCTTCGCCGGTTGAAAAACGCAAGCTTCACAGCTTGATCGAAAGCCGCTTCGGGCTTGATCCCGGCACGGCGGATCAGTTGATCGCCTCGGCAACCCTGGTCGAGGGCGAGGCAGTCGATCTCTATCATTTCACCAGCGTCATCATGCGCTCGGTCGATGAAGCGGGCAGACTTCGCATCGTCGAGATGATGTGGGAGCTGGTGTACGCGGACGGTCAGGTCAGCGAATTCGAGGACAACGTGGTGTGGCGCGCGGCCGATTTGCTGGGAGTTTCCTCCCGCGATCGCCTCGATCTCAAGCACCGGGTCGCCGCCAGGCAGCCTGCCGGAGCCAGCGGGAGCTAAAGAGCGCGGCTGGTTGCTCGCCGCGGGAGCGATCTCCGGCTGTAACATCTCTGCCCGCGGACATGACGAAACTTTAATGCCTAAGGCAATTTCTCGCATGCCCGGCGCGAATAGGGCCTGAAACGGGGCAACTGGAGGGGACAGCGACCGTTCTGCGTGCCGGCGCGCTTGCGGCTGGCTTGCATCCCGCCTAAGGGCTATGTCTCTCCAAGGCGCCTTACTTTCGTCTCCGTGCAACAATTCAAGAGCATGAAATCGTGACCGAGCGCGTGTCGCTTATTACCGGTGCCTCGGCGGGGATAGGTGCCGAATTGGCGCGTGTTTTTGCCGCGCACGGCCATCGGGTAGCTCTGGTCGCGCGACGCGCGGATCGGCTAACCGCCTTGGCAAACGAAATTGCTGCGAGCGGCGCGGCTGAGCCGATTGTGATCCCGTGCGATCTTCAACAGCCGAACGCCAGTGACCAGATCGCGACCGCTCTGGGTGCCAAAGGCGTGGAAGTCGAATATGTCGTGAACGATGCAGGCTTCGGCTTATTCGGCCGCGCCGTCGAACTGGATCGGGCTGCCCAGCTCGGTATGATCGACCTCAATATCCGGGCGATGACCGATTTATCCCTGCGCTTTGCCGATCAGTTGATGCGGCATCGCGGTGGTATCCTCAATGTGGGTTCGATCGCCGGCTTTCTGCCTGGACCGGGAATGGCGGTGTATTATGCCTCCAAGGCGTATGTGCTGTCCTTTAGCGAAGCGCTAAGGCGCGAACTGGCTCCGCTCGGGGTGCGCGTGACGGTCGTGTGTCCCGGGCCGGTCCCATCGGAATTTCAGGCGCGCGCGGGCTTTGAGCCCGGATTCGACTCCGCGGTCCTGAACGTCTCCCCGGCCGACGTGGCGAAGGCAAGCTATCGGGGGTTAATGGCCAACAAGCGAACGGTGTTTCCCGGGGTTGCCATCAAGGCCGTGCCCTTTCTGCTCCGGCTGTTTCCGCGCGGCTTTATCCTCGCCGCGGTCGGGAGTTTCCAGTTGCGCAAGCGCACCTAGATGTGAGCTGAGCGTTTCGAGCGAAGTGGACGCCGGCTCGCATCAAGAAAGCGCGTAAAAAAACCTAGGCGGCGGCGGGCCGGCATATCCCGCGAAGTCCCTGAATTTTCCGGCGGCATCACGAAATTAAACCGGCGTTAACGACGCTTCTGGCTTGATGGGCCGGAGAGCGAAAACGATCACCGATGTCGTTTCAGTCGATCAGATTTAGCGC
>JAICIT010000434.1 GCA_025960445.1 Bradyrhizobium sp.
GGACCCGCGGGATTGCGCATTCGCCCGACGACTCCTGCAAAGCCTCGCTGAGCAGGGGAATGCGTCGGTGGCGCTGCTGCGCGTGAATGGCGAAGCCATCGCGGCGCAGGTACTGATGTATTGCGGCACGACCGCCTATACCTGGAAGACCGCTTTCAGCTCGAGCTACGCCAAATATTCGCCGGGCACTTTGCTTGTCGACAAGATCACTGAAGAGTTGCTTTCAAGCCCCCATATCCAGGCGATCAATTCTTGCGCGGCGGAAGCAAGCTTCATGGGACAGCTTTGGGCCGGGCGCCGCAAGATGGTCGATATGCTGTTTGATCTGGGTCCTCGAAGATCGTTGGGGTACCGGCTGGAGGCCGGCCGGCAGCTCGGGTATGGGCAGCTCCGGACTTGGCGCGACCGGCTGCGGCCGGGCCGATCCAGCGCCCCGGGCCAAAAAGGCTGAGATCGCCCCGTAGAGGTCTCTTAGGCGCCTTGAGCCTGTTTCACCCGGGTAATATGGCTCTCTTTTGATCGCTGAGGCTTGGGCTCGTTCCAATCAGGCGCATCAATAACGAACGAAGATGCCGACTCGCCAAGGCACTTTCCTGGCATCCACGGCCAAAGGCTCTGACCAACGCGACCAAGATGCGTTTCGAAATCGCGATTGCGTCGATTCCGCCCGTGGCACAGGCGCTTCTTGCCTTGTGGTTTCGCCTTGACTTGCCTATCTACCGCCGATACAACCCGCGCACTTAACGACAGGCGGTGAGCGTCGCCAACGTCGGAACGGATCACCCTTTCAGTCCCTTCCTGTATCTCGTATCAGGACTGAGATGGGCACCAACCTCGACGAATGCCGCTCAAACGCTGTCGCTTGTAGCTAGGCAATGCCAGGACGATCTTGGTTCTCTTGAGCGAGTTCTCTTGAGATTGATATCGGATGCATGACCTCGGTGGCCGACTGACCGGCGAAAGCTGATTGGTTAAGACTGCGGTCCTCTGTGGCGTCGAAGCGCTTTCGGTTCAGCAATGAGCCGTTGGCGCGATTTCGCTTTGCGCGGTTGTTTTCGCGTGCGGCGGCCGGGTGGGGCAGGTGACCCCAGAATGAATTTGCGGGGCCGGCTTGTGGTTTCGCGTGAAGGGTAAAGGCTGACATGCCGACGATCAACCAACTGATCGCCAGTCCTCGGACGGTGCAGAAGTCGCGCAAGAAAGTTCCGGCGCTGCAGCAGTCTCCGCAGAAGCGGGGCGTTTGCACGCGCGTTTATACGACGACACCGAAGAAGCCCAACTCGGCGCTTCGTAAAGTTGCCAAGGTGCGCCTGACCAACGGCTTCGAGGTGATCGGCTACATTCCGGGCGAAGGCCACAACCTTCAGGAACATTCGGTCGTCATGATCCGCGGCGGCCGCGTCAAGGATTTGCCGGGCGTGCGCTACCACATTCTCCGCGGCGTCCTCGATACGCAGGGCGTCAAGAACCGTAAGCAGCGCCGTTCCAAGTATGGCGCGAAGCGTCCGAAGTAATTGAAACATGAGAGGTCGCCGGGCGAAAAACCCGGGGCTATGGATCGAAAAGTTTAAGCCGTGGATGACCGGAACGAGCCGGTCACGACCAAGGAAGATAAGAGATGTCTCGCCGCCATTCTGCTGAAAAGCGTGAAGTGAACCCGGATCCGAAATTCGGGAACATTGTCATTACGAAGTTCATGAACTCGATCATGTACGACGGCAAGAAGTCTGCCGCCGAGTCCATCGTGTATGGCGCGCTGGAGTTGATCGAAACCAAGACCAAGCAGGGCCCGTTGCCGGTGTTCGAACAGGCGCTTGAAAACGTCATGCCGACCATTGAGGTGCGGTCGCGCCGCGTCGGCGGCGCCACATACCAGGTGCCAGTCGAAGTGCGTTCGGTGCGTCGGCAAGCTCTGGGCATTCGCTGGATCATCACAGCGGCGCGCGAGCGCAACGAAAAGACGATGACCGAGCGGCTCTCGGCCGAACTGCTCGATGCATCGAATGGCAGGGGAAACGCCGTCAAGAAGCGTGAGGACGTGCACCGGATGGCGGAAGCCAACCGCGCCTTCTCGCACTATCGCTGGTAACGGCGAAAAACGGATTTAAGGAACAACCCATGCCCCGCCAACATGCCATCCAGGACTACCGCAATTTCGGTATCATGGCGCATATCGATGCCGGCAAGACCACGACCACCGAGCGCATCCTTTATTACACCGGCAAGAGCCACAAGATCGGCGAAGTGCACGAAGGTGCCGCGACGATGGACTGGATGGAGCAGGAGCAGGAGCGCGGTATCACCATCACCTCTGCCGCGACCACCGCGTTCTGGAATGGCAAGCGTCTGAACATCATCGATACGCCCGGTCACGTCGACTTCACCATCGAGGTCGAGCGTTCGCTGCGGGTGCTCGACGGTGCGGTATGCGTGTTGGATTCGAACCAGGGCGTTGAGCCTCAAACCGAAACCGTCTGGCGCCAGGGCGACAAGTACAAGGTTCCGCGCATCGTCTTTGCCAACAAGATGGATAAGACCGGCGCCGATTTCTATAAGTGCCTCGACGATATCGTCGACCGTTTGGGCGCCAAGCCGATCGCGATTCAGCTTCCGATCGGCTCCGAGAACAACTTCAAGGGTCTTGTCGATCTTGTTCGGATGAAGGGCGTCGTCTGGGATGATGAGGCGCTCGGAGCCTCCTTCAAGGACATCGATATCCCCGCTGATCTTGTCGAGAAGGCCAAGGAATACCGCGAGAAGATGCTTGAGGCCGCCGTCGAACTCGATGACGAGGCGCTCGCAGCCTACCTCGACGGCAAGGAGCCTGACGAGGCCACGCTCAAGCGGCTGATCCGCAAGGCCGTATTGACCGGCGCCTTCTATCCGGTGCTGTGCGGGTCTGCATTCAAGAACAAGGGCGTGCAGCCGCTGCTCGATGCCGTGGTTGATTACCTGCCGTCGCCGGTTGACGTGCCCCCGATCAAGGGCGTCGACGAGGACGGCAATGAAGTCGTCCGCAAGCCGGACGACAAAGAGCCGCTTGCCTTGCTCGCGTTCAAGATCATGGACGACCCGTTTGTCGGCACCATCACGTTTTGCCGTATTTACTCCGGCACGCTTCTGTCGGGCACCGGCGTCATCAACTCGACGCGCGATCGCAAGGAGCGTATCGGCCGCATGCTGCTCATGCATGCCAATAACCGCGAAGACATCAAGGAAGCTTATGCCGGCGATATCGTTGCATTGGCTGGTCTGAAGGAAGCGCGCACCGGTGATACCTTGTGCGATGCGAACAAACCGGTGATCCTGGAAAAGATGGAATTTCCCGAGCCGGTCATCGAGATCGCGATCGAGCCCAAGTCGAAAGCTGATCAGGAAAAGCTCGGCGTGGCTCTCGCCAAACTGGCAGCCGAAGATCCGTCTTTCCGCGTCTCGACCGACGTGGAGTCCGGTCAGACCATCCTCAAGGGAATGGGCGAACTGCATCTGGACATCAAGGTCGACATCTTGAA
>JAICIT010000435.1 GCA_025960445.1 Bradyrhizobium sp.
CCATGCGCACGCGCTCGGCTGGGTTCACCCGTGGCGTCTGGGCGGTTTCGATTGTCAGAACCACGTTGTTCTCGTGAAGCACCTTGTTGTGCTTCAGGTTATGCAAGAGCGCGGTCGGCACGAAACTGGGATCGCTGGTTAGAAACACCGCCGTCCCTTTGACGATGTGAGGCGGACGCTTTTCGAGGCTCTTGATAAGGTCGTTCAGCGGAACTTCGATCCGCCGTGTCTTCATCGTCAGGATTGCCGAACCTCTGCGCCAGGTCCAGATCAAGATGACCATGGTGAGGCCGAACAACAGCGGCACCCAGGCACCCTCGAGCAGCTTCAGAAGATTGGCGCTGAAGAAGGTCATGTCGACGACCACAAAGGGTACAATAAGTGCCGCCGCGGTGGCCGCGCGCCAGTTCCACAATTTCCAGATCACCACGAATCCCATGATGCCGTCGGCGACCATGGTCGTGGACACGGCGATCCCGTATGCGGACGCCAAATTGCTTGAGGTCCGGAACAGCAGGACCAGCAGCAATACGCCGATCAGCAAAAGCCGGTTGACGCGCGGCAAGTAAATCTGCCCCGCATGCGTCTCGGAGGTGTAGCGAACCTCGAAACGCGGCAGCAGTCCGAGCTGAACCGCCTGCCGCGTCAGCGAATATGCACCGGTGATAACCGCCTGACTGGCGATAACAGTTGCCGCCGTAGCCAATACGACCAGCGGCAACACCAGAATTTCCGGAACCATTCGATAAAACGAGTTCTCGATCGCAGCGGGATTGGAAAGTACCAGAGCACCCTGGCCGAAATAATTGATCAGGAGCGCCGGGAGGACAAAGTAAAGCCATCCGGCCTGAATCGGCTTTCTCCCGAAATGCCCCAAATCGGCATAGAGCGCTTCGCCGCCGGTGACGGCGAGGAACACCGCGCCCAGGGTCACCATCCCAATGGTCCCATGGGAGAGCAAGAATTGAACGGCGTACCAGGGATTGATTGCGGCCAACACCGAGGGATCGTCGCTGATATGAACAAGCCCCATCACCGCGAGGACCGAAAACCAGACGACCATCACCGGACCGAAAGCTGAAGCCACGCGCGCCGTACCGCCACTCTGGACCGCAAACAGCGCGACCAGGATAAAGACGGTCAGCGGCACCACGTAATGCTCAAGCGCTGGAGTCGCGAGCTTCAAACCCTCGACCGCAGACAGCACCGAAATGGCCGGTGTGATCATGGAATCGCCGATGAACATCGAAGCGCCGACCACGCCCAAAGCCAGCAACGGCCAACTTCGGCGGCCCAATGCACGCGCGCCCAGCGCCATCAGTGAAAGCGTGCCGCCCTCGCCGTTATTGTCGGCGCGCAGCAGCAGCAGCACGTATTTCGCGGTAACGACGACAAAAAGCGCCCACAGGATCAGCGACAGGACGCCCAGCACGATGATCCGGGTGATCGGCTGACCCTGCGCAGCCCCGGCCACGGCTTCACGAAACGCATATAGCGGCGAGGTTCCGATGTCGCCGAACACCACGCCAATGCTTCCCAGCGTCAGGGCCCAAAAGCCAGTCGAGCCCGGCCCCTCATGGGCTTCGATTGATGTGACGCTGACGGTCATGATACGGGGAAAACGCCCTGTCGATTATTTTGATCCGGCCGGTTATCGACGCCTTCCTGCGGAAGCTGTCAACAACAGAACTATGGCAGGCGCCACCTGAGGCGCAGGTCACCGCAGCGGCACTGTCCCAGTGATTTAGGTAGTGCGGCCGATTCAGGGCTTCAGGCCGGGCGGAAGAGGCGGATCTTCGCGCATCAGCGTAATCGTCACGCGGCGGTTTGCCGCGAGCGTCGGATCATCCGGAAACAGGGGCTGGCCATCGGCCTTGCCAGATACCGCAAAGATGTGCGCGGGCGGCAGCCCTTCCCGCTCCAGAATCTGGCGCACCGCGTTGGCCCGGTCCGCGGACAGATCGAATGCGCCGTAATCGCCCCGAATGGGAACGAACCCTGCCGCCGTGTGACCGACGATCGAGATCCGCAGCGGTGTCGCCTTGAGCGGGACTGCAAGTTTCTCGATCAGCCGACGGGTGCGATCGAGAGGCACCTTGGAACCGTCGGCAAACATCGAGCGGCCATCCTGGTCGACGATTTCCAGATTGAGGCCCTGGTTGGTTTCCTCGAACATGATGTGTTTGGATACTTCAGTCAGTTCCGGCATGTCCTGCAGGGCCTGCCGCAATGACGCTGAGGCGAGAGCGAATTCGTGATCGATCTTCAGCCGGGCGCCTTGCGCTACGCTGCGCTCCTGCTCGTCCGGTGTCGGCGTGTTGGACGCGTCCTCAGGCGGAATGTGCGCGGCGTTTTTCAGTTTGGGCCGAGTCGGCAAGCCGTCGGATTCGATGATGCCGGTGTAGCGCGCTTCGGTCTGCACGCCGAAAGCTTCGCGCATCGAGCCGGCAACGATCTTGAGTTTGTTGTTGTCCATGGTGGAAAAGGCGACGAGCATGACAAAGAAGCTCATCATCAGGCCCATGAGGTCGGCAAAGGTCACGAACCAGCCGTGCCCTCCCCCATGTGCATCGCCACGTTTTTTCTTGGCCATTTGTGGTTTTCCGGACTGTCCTCACCTCCCCGATCAGGCAGGTACGGGCTCGCCCTCTTCGAGACGGTGTTTTTCCGGCAGGTAAGCCAGCAACATCTCCCGTACCAACGTGGGGCTTTTGGAGTCCCGGATCATCAGAATGCCGTCGATAATCAGAGTGCGATTGGTCTCCTCATCGAGCAGCTTGCCATGGAGCTTGTCGGCGATCGGCAGACAAAACAGGTTCGCGACCAGTGCACCGTAAAGCGTGGCGAGCAAGGCGGTCGCCATGAACGGGCCAAGTTTCGAAGGGTCGGTCATGTTGGCGAACATCTGCACCATGCCAATCAGGGTGCCGATCATGCCGAACGCAGGCGCGCAGTCGCCAATCCCGCGATAGATCTTGCCGCCTTCATCCAGATGCATCAGGAAATTGTCGCGGTCACGTTCCATGTTGTCGCGGATGAATTCGATATCGTAGCCATCGGCGACATAGCGAATTCCCTTGGCAAGAAACGGCTCGTCGGTCTCGACCTTCTCCAGCCCGACCGGCCCCTGCTTGCGCGCAATTTCAGCGATACGGGCCAGTTCCTCGACCAAGTCGCGCGCGGACAGGCGGCTCATGGTGAATGCGAATTTTGCTCCCAGTGGAAGCCCGTGCAGTATAGCGCTGAGCGGAAACCTGATCATGGTAGCGGCAATCGAGCCGCCGAAAATGATGATGATCGCGTGCTCGCTGACGAATAGGTGCAGATCGCCACCCAGGAGCATCATCGTTGCGATCACGATGATGCCGAATACGAGCCCGACGCCCGTCATGATATCCATGGGAGACTCCAACGCGCACGCAAATGGCCGACCATTCTGAGCGGCCACACGGCCCGTCCGGAGCCGCACAACAGAACCCTACGTACGCGCCATTAAA
>JAICIT010000436.1 GCA_025960445.1 Bradyrhizobium sp.
ACGTAATGGCATAGACGCGCGGAGGATTGACGCCGAGCGCCGCCGCCATGTTGGCGTTCTGCATGGTGCCGCGGGCGAGCAGGCCGAGCCGGGTGCCGCGCATCACCAGATAGATGCCGGCCAGAACGACGACGGCCACCAGGATGACAAAAAACGTATAGCCACTAATGCGATAGGCGCCGATCTCAAAACTACCGAGAGGCGCCGAAATGCCGACCGTGGTATTGCCGAAGATCGCGGTCGTCAGCCCCACCAGGAACAGGCTCAGTCCCCAGGTCGCCAGCATGGTGTCGATCATGCGGCCGTACAGGAAGCGAATGATCGTCCGTTCGACAATGACGCCGATGATGCCGACCACAAGGGGCGCCACCACCAGCATTGCCACCCAGATCGATACGCCGTGACTGGTGGCGACAATCGCGGCATACCCGCCAAGCATGAGGAATTCACCATGTGCGAGATTGATCACCCGCATCATGCCGAAAATAACCGCCAGCCCGACGCTGATCAGCGCAAGGCTGGCGATTGCGTAAAGCACCTGGATCGCGAGTAGAACAACGAAATCCACATTCACATCCCGATCAGGACACGACGCCGTCCGGCCTCAGATCTTGATCACATATTGCTGGTTATCGTTCGGATTCTTGATCAGGTTGCACACCGCGGCGGTATCCGCCGGCTTCTGCTGGGGGAAATCCTCCAGCACGTTGAGTTTCTTGTCCTTGACCTCGGCGATATGAACGTCGAGCACGCAATGGTGGGTCGGCGGATCGATCGTCACCTTTCCTGAGGGAGCATCGATGCTGATTCCGGTCTCCAGTGCCTCGATGACCTTCATGCGGTCGACGCTACTCGCCTTCTTCACCGCCTCGGCCCATAGCCGGAAGCCCTGATAAGTCCCCATCGCAAGTTCGGTGATGTTGGGATAATCCGCGCCGAACCGCTTGTGGAAGCTGGATACGAAGGCGGCGTTGGTGGGATTTTTCAAATCCTGGAAGTAATTGTAGCAAATCAGCATGCCATTGCATTCCTCGGGCGACAACACGATGTGCTCGTTGCCGACCGCGAAGGTGGTCGAGGCCATCGGAATGCTCTTGTGCATTCCGGCCGCCGCCCACTGGCGGTAAAAGGAAATATGCGCGCCGCCAACCAGCGCCGACCACACGAAATCTGGCTTTGCTGCCTGAATTTTGGAGACGGTTGGACCGAAATTCGTGACGTCCAGCGGGAAGAAGTCGATAGAGGGCACCTCACCGCCGTTTTCCAGCACGTATTTCTTCACCCATTGCGAGGTGATCTGGCCGTAATTGTAGTCGGCGGCGATGACATAGACCTTCTTGCCCCACTTCTTCATCGCATAGGGCACGAGCTTCTCCACGGTTTGCGCGGGAGTAACTCCGGTATCGAAATTGTTGCGGTCGCAGACGCCGCCTTCGTACTGGGTATTGTAGAAGTAAAGTGTCTTGAAACGGTCGAGCACGGGTCGGATCACCTCGCGCGAGGCGGAGGTGATGCCGCCGTGGACGACCGCAACCTTGTCCTTTAAAGCCGCCTGCTGCGCAAACTGCGTGTAGAGCTGCATGTTGGACTGCGTATCGTAATTTATCAGCTTGATCTGGCGTCCAAGCAGGCCACCGGCCGCGTTAGCCTCTTCCACCGCCAACGTCAGTGCATCGACCATCGGCTTGCCATAGATGTCGAGCCCGCCCGAGAGGTCGTGAATGCTTGCGACGTTGATCGGATCCTCCGCCCAGGCGGGAGAGGAAAATGCGCCGGCAGCAGCAGCGCCGGCTGTAGCTTGCAAAAAGCTTCTGCGATTGACTTTCATTGCCCTACTCCTCCTTGTTGCCGACACCTCTTATCAGACCAGGTATTTTTTCAGGATCGATGCGCCCATTGTGTATTTCGGATCGACCATGTTGCCGAGCCGAATGCGCCCTGCCTGACTGAGCAGCATGTACGCATCGATCTCGTCGAAGCCGTAATCTGCACTCATCCAGCGCACCAGCTCGCGATACGAAATGCGTGCGGCGTCCTCGAGCGGCCGGGCACTGCCGATGGCCATCAGGAAGGTTTCAGTTTCCAGCCGCGGCCAGGCGAAGCTCCATCCCTTGATGACGTCGATCTGCATGGTCACCGTAGCGCGTTGCTCGATCGCGACCCCCGACAACTCTCCGTCGCCTTGTGCGGCATGGCAATCGCCGACATAGATAAAGCCGCCCTTGACATGTACCGGGAAGTAGAGAATCGCACCGGGCGCCACATCAGGCAAATCCATGTTGCCGCCATGATAGTCCGGCTGCAGGGAAGAGATCGCTTCAATCTCGGGTGATATCCCGATCGTACCGATGAAGGGCTGATAGGGCAGCGTGATCTTGTCGCTCCAGCGCACGCCGTTGGTATCGACATGCATCTTGCGAACCCTCTCCGGCAGCGGCGGATTGAGCATGGCGGTCGCGGCCGTTCCGACCAGGCCACCGAATTCCGGGATGATGCAGGTGGTGCCCGCAGGTTGGGCGCCGCGTGTCTCTACCGCATGAATGTGGATCGCGACGCAATCGCCCTTCTCCACGCCGCTGACCGCAATGGGACCGCACTGCGGATTGAGAAATGGAAACTTCAATTTCGCCGTCGGACTATCCTTTTCGCTGGTGATGACGCCGCCGAACGCATCTTCGGTCTCCACCGCGACAATGTCACCCGGATTGATCGTCAGCACCGGCTTGGCATACGGCCCGTACACGTAGTGATAATCGCCCTGCGCGGCGATCGAAAGCTCGTGACGCTTTCCGGCCTGGCCGCGAGCGACCCCCCGTTTCGCCATAATCGAACTCTGCAGCCAAGGATCGTTGATCATCGCGATTGCCTCAATAGTCAGTCACGCAGCTTTGCGGTGCAATTTTCGTGCTAGTTCTTTTTCCAGTTGCCGGCAGCTTCAATCGCCGAAGCAAGCCGTATCAATGTTGTTTCGTCGAAATGACGGCCCACCATCATCAATCCAACCGGCAAGCCATCAACAAGCCCACAGGGCACAGTGAAGGCTGGATGGCCGGACACGTCGAACGAGCAAGTGTTCGCCTGCATGTTGAGCGCCGTGTCGATTGCAGTGCCGAGAGGCGCATCGGGCGGCGGAATAGCAGTTGCGGTAAACGGGATGGTCGGCATCACCAGCGCATCGAACTTCTCCAGCGCCTGCTCGTAGGCCCGCCGGAGCAAAACCCTCAGGTTTTGTGCTTTCGAATGATAGCGCCCGTGATAGTTGCGATGCATATATTCTCCCAGCATCAGCACCAATTTCACGGTCGACGAGACGTCGTTGATCCGCGTTCCCATGCCGCGGGCGAACGCTTCCTGCATCGAAAGCGGATAATAGCCATGGATGTTATTGCCGACGCCATACCCCTTCAGCATCATCTCGGCCGCGCCCTCCAGGATGATGCCGCTCCACACGTGAGGTCCGTCGAGATGCCAGGGCACCGATACTTCCTCG
>JAICIT010000437.1 GCA_025960445.1 Bradyrhizobium sp.
CTGCGCTGGTTCGATGATGCGGCGCTCACGGTCATTATGGCCACCAAGGGTTATCCGGGCGAGTATGGCAAGGGCTCGCGGATCGAAGGTGTCGAAGAGGCCATGAAAATTGAGGGCGTGGAGATATTCCATGCCGGAACGGTTTTGAAAGACGGACATCTTCTCGCCAACGGCGGGCGCGTGCTGAACGTCTGCGCGACGGGAAAAACCGTTACCGAGGCACAGCGGCGCGCTTACGCGGGAGTAGACAAGATCGACTGGCCGGAAGGCTTTTGCCGACGCGATATCGGCTTGCTGGCGGTGGAGCGTGAAAAGGCGGGATGATTTTTCGCAATCATTGCGGACGACGCGTATTCCGCGCGCCGTCCGGGTGATTGATGAAGCTAAATCAAATCGCCGCCGGCGGCCATTGCGGTGGTGCCATGCTCGCGGAACGCCTTGATGACGTTGCGGCCGACTTTCCACTTGTGGACTTCATCGGGACCATCGACCAGCCGTTGCGAACGCACCTGGGTGTACCACTTCGCCAGTACTGTATCCTGACTGTAGCCGAGCGCGCCGTGCAACTGAATCGCCGTATCGATCACCTTGTGCACCATGTGGGCCAGATAAACCTTGGCGATAGAATTCTCCTGAGTCAGATCCATGCCTTTTTCAGCCTTGTAGGCGATGTGCAGCAGCATTAATCGCCCGATATAGAGCTGACTGGCGCACTCCGCGAGCATGAACTGCACCGCCTGGCGATCGGCGAGCAGCACGCCGAAGGTCGAGCGTTTTGTGACATGCGCAGTCGCCATGTCTAACGCGCGCTGGGCCTTTGCGATGTTGTGCATGCCATGGCGCAGCCGGCCATAGGCCAGGCGGTGCTGGCCCATGTTGAATCCATTGCCCTCGCCGCCAAGCAGATTGTCGGCCGGTACCTTGAGATCCCTGATCTCGATTTCGGAATGACCACCGTGGAGCACGTCGGCATGCGGACCTTCAATCGCCATGTTCTTGACGTTGCGCTTGATCCGGTAACCTGGATTTGGCAACTCCACGATGAAAGTCGAAAATTGCTTGTGCCGCGGCGCGTTCGGATCCGTCTTGGCCATCACCAGCGCAATGTCGGCGACGCTCGCGGAAGATGAAAACCACTTTTCGCCGTTCAGGATGTAATTTTCATTGCCATCCTTTTCCGCGCGGGTCTGCATGCCGGTAGCGTCCGCGCCCGCAGCCTTTTCCGTCATCGAGAAGCAGATGCGCTTATCGCCGTTGAGCAGCGGCTTAAGGAATTTTTCTTTCTGGTATTCAGTGCCATGGGTGAGAATGGTCAACATCGATGCGTCATCGGGCCCCTGAGTGTTCATCGACAGCGCGCCGAGCGAGCTTTCGCCGAGTTCCATCTGCACCAAGGCATTCGCGAGAGGACCAAGGCCCATCCCGCCATACTCCTTGGGAACAAACGGGCACCACAGTCCTTGCGCGCGCGCCTTTTTTCGCAGCCTGCCGAGCACTTCCTCCAGCGGCTTGGTATCAAGCTCCTTCTCCGCCGGAATGCATTCTTCCTGCACCCATTTGCGAACCTTTTGCCGGACCGCCTTGGCCTCGGCCGGGACTTCGAAATCGATCGACATGGCAAGTTTCCTCGTTCTGGTTTGTTGTCGAAGGTGGTGGCAAGGTCATAGCCTGAATCCGACGCAAACGTACACATATGCCGCCGGACCAAATGCCGGGGCGCGCAAATCGGCGCTGTGACGACGTCGACAAAAGGACACGCTCGATGCCCGATCTCGCCGATTTGTTTCCGGGATTTTCCTCGGAGTGGATCACCACCAGTTCGGGACGTATCTTCGCCCGCGTCGGCGGCAAAGGGCCGCCGCTGTTGCTGCTGCACGGATTTTCCGAGACGCATGTGATGTGGCATCGCGTAGCGCCGCAACTGGCCGACGGCTTCACGCTGATCATCGCCGACCTGCCGGGCTATGGCTGGTCGGATATGCCGGAGAGCGACGGCGATCACGCGCCTTACACCAAGCGCGCCATGGCGCGGACGATGATCGAGGCGATGGAGAAGCTCGGTCATGTGCATTTTGCCCTCGCCGGCCATGATCGCGGCGGCCGCGTCGCCTATCGCCTGGCGCTGGATCATCCCGGGCGATTGTCCCGCCTTGCGGTGCTGGATATTCTGCCGACCTTTGATTACTGGGCGCGAATGGACCGGCTCTATGCGCTGAATATTTATCACTGGAGTTTTCTGGCGCAGCCTTTTCCATTGCCCGAAACGTTAATCGGCGGTCATCCGGACTTTTTCCTGCGGTACAAAATGGCGAGCCAGACCAAATCGAAAAATCTCGATGCGATCGATAAGCGGGCGCTGGAGCATTATCTCGCGGCATTCCGTGATCCTTCGCGCGTGCACGCGATGTGCGAGGATTATCGTGCCGGGGCATACGCCGATTTCGAGATCGACAAGGCCGACCGCGAGGCGGGCAAGAAAATCGTGATTCCGGTGCTGGCCCTGTGGGGTGACGCCGGCATTGCTACCGCCGCGGCGACGCCGCTCGATAGTTGGAAGGCGTGGGCGAGCGATGTCTCGGGGATGCCGGTGGATTCCGGGCATTTTCTCACCGAGGAAAATCCCGACGCTACCGCCAAAGCGGTCAAGAGATTTTTCGCGACGTCGTGAGCGCGCGTAACTGGATCGTCGCGTTCGCGCTCGCGAAGTTGGACTGTGCTTCCTTGCGCTTACCGGCGGGCTTTGAAGAAATCCCGCAGCAGGGTTGCGGACTCGTTTTCGCCCACGGCCGAATAGACGTCAGGAACGTGGTGGCAGGTCGGCGCGGCGAAGAATCTCACGCCCGACTCCACCGCGCCCCCCTTCGGATCTACCGCCCCGTAGTAAAGGCGCCTGATCCGTGCGAAGGAAATCGCGCCCGCGCACATCGTGCAGGGCTCCAGGGTGACATATAGATCGCAATCGATCAGCCGCTCGGTGCCGATGGCCTCGGCGGCTTGGCGGATTGCGAGGATTTCGGCGTGGGCGGTTGGATCGCGATCGGTCAGCGTGCGGTTGCCAGCCGTGGCTATAACCTCGAAATCCCGTACAATTACGCATCCGATCGGCACTTCGCCGGACCTTCCGGCATTTTCAGCGGTTTTCAGCGCCAAATCCATGAAAGAAGGGGCAGTCATGCCTCGTATCATCGGAAGAAACCTGCTACTGGTTGCGCCTTCAGCAAACGTGGATGGCGGTTTTGCGTGAGAATGCGTTGCGACGCAAAGAGCGCGCGCGTCACGGTCGTGCCAGTGGTCCGCTTCAGTCTGATTGTCAATTCGATCGCCAATTCAACTGTACCCGAAGTGAGCCCATACATGCCCCGCGATAATGATAAAAACAACAATGGCCGCGGCCGGCGCGATCGGCCCTCGACCGGCAAGGGCCGTTCCGGGGTAGCGAGGGGGCCTGAGAAGAAATTCGCCAAGCGCGGTTTCGCCGGCAAGAGCGA
>JAICIT010000438.1 GCA_025960445.1 Bradyrhizobium sp.
AGCGCGGTCCGCCGCATGTGTGCCAAGGGCGTCTGCCAGCGGATCACTTCCGGCACGAAGCTGTCTATCAATTCGGGATTTTCTCGCAACTTGCGATACTGGTCCGGATTCTTGTTCAAGGCATAGATGCTGCCCGACAACGTGTTGCGCGTGGTGTCGTTGCCGCCGACGATGAGCAGGATCAAGTTGCCGAGGAAGTTTTTCGGGTCCATGTCGCGAGTAGCCTCGCTGTGCGCCATCATCGACAATAAATCGTGCTTTGGTGGCTGATCGATACGCTCTTTCCAGAGCTCGGAGAAATATGCCGCACATTCGAGCAGTTCACTCTGCCGCGCTTCTTCGGTCGGCACCAGACCCGCCGGTCCAGGGATCGTGGTTGCGACATCGGACCAGCGCGTCAGCTTGCGACGATCTTCCCAGGGGAAGTCGAACAGCACCGCCAGCATCTGGGTGGTCAGTTCGACCGACACTTGATCGACCCAATCGAACACGTCGTTCTTCGGCAAGTTGTCGAGACATTCAGCCGATCGCTTGCGAATGTTGATGGCGAGTTGGTCGAGATGGGTCGGTGTGAACATTGGCGCCACGGTCTTGCGCTGAGCACTGTGGCGCGGCTGATCCATGGCGATGAAGCTCTCGCGGCGCAGGTCGGGCGCGACGTCGCGAATGGTGATGCCGCCGAGCGAGGACGCCGATGAGAACACCGCGTGATTGGTCTCGATGTCCATGATGTCGTTGTATTTGGTCACCGACCAGTACGGCCCGAACATGCTTTCTTTGCAGTAATGGACCGGTGCTTCCTTGCGCAGCCGGTCGAAATACGGCCAGAAGGAATCGGAGCGAAACAATTCGGGATCGCCCGGATTGAACTGTTCGAGCGGAGTGGAATAGGCGAGGGCTCTGGCGGCATCTTGCCTGGTCTCTTCAGCCGGATCGATGGTGCCGTGCATGGGGCAATTCCCTGTTCGCCCCTCCACGGTTGTTCGCGGGGGAGCCATTATTCGAGGCGAATTACAGCCGGTTGCGCGCGCCAGAGCAAGCGGGAGTTTCGCGTGCTGCGGCAATGGCACGCTAGCCGGCTGGTATACGGCGGAAGCCCCTTCTCAGCATGTGCCGGGCGTGACAAGCTAATCCATGAATCAAGGCGTTAGCCGTGAAAAGCATCGCTATATTTCTTCAGAGGCCGCCCGACCATGATCCCCAACGCGCATCGGATGTTCAACTTCGATCTCGGCGAAACCGCAGATGCCATTCGCGAAACCGTGCATGATTTCGCAAGCCATGAGATCGCGCCCCGCGCGGACCAAATCGACAAGAGCAACCAGTTTCCGAGAGACCTCTGGCCGAAAATCGGCGCGCTCGGATTGCACGGCATCACCGTTGAGGAGGAGTATGGCGGCTCGGGGCTCGGATATCTCGAGCATTGCATTGCGGTCGAGGAAATCTCGCGCGCTTCCGCCGCGGTTGGCTTGTCTTACGGCGCGCATTCGAATCTCTGTGTCAACCAGCTCCGCCGCAACGGGAACGAGGCGCAGAAAAGAAAATACCTGCCCAAGCTGATTTCGGGTGAGCATGTCGGCGCACTGGCCATGTCTGAACCCGGCGCGGGCTCAGACGTGGTATCGATGACGACCCGTGCGGAGAAAAAGGGCGATCGATACATCCTCAACGGCAGCAAGATGTGGATCACCAACGGGCCGATCGCCGAAACCCTGGTGGTCTACGCCAAGACCGATCCGGCCGCCGGGCCGCGCGGTATCACCGCGTTCATCATCGAAAAAGGCATGAAGGGATTTTCAACCGCGCAGAAGCTCGACAAGCTCGGCATGCGTGGGTCCGACACCGGCGAACTGGTGTTCGAAAATTGCGAAGTGCCGGAAGAGAACGTGCTTGGCGATGTGGGCCGCGGCGTGAACGTCCTGATGTCCGGCCTCGACTACGAACGCTCGGTGCTGGCAGCGGGTCCGCTCGGTATCATGCAGGCCTGCCTCGACGTGGTGATGCCTTACGTGCATGAGCGCAAGCAGTTCGGCCAGCCGATCGGAAATTTTCAGCTCGTGCAGGGCAAGATCGCGGACATGTACACGACGATGAACGCTTCCCGCGCCTACGTCTACGCGGTGGCGAAGGCCTGCGACCGTGGCGAGACCACGCGCGAGGATGCGGCCGGCGCCATTCTTTATGCCTCCGAGAAGGCAACGCAATGTAGCCTAGACGCGATCCAGTTGCTCGGCGGTAACGGCTACATCAACGATTACCCGACCGGCCGGCTACTTCGCGACGCCAAGCTGTACGAGATCGGCGCCGGCACCAGCGAAATCCGGCGCATGCTGATCGGGCGCGAGCTGTTCGAGAAATCGGCGTAAAAACCGTTTCGAAGTCAATCTGCAATTGACGCCAGACGCGCTCATTCAGAGAGGCGATTGATCTTTCTCACCCAGGCACGAACGTCGGCGAGCACGTCAGGCAGCAATGACTTGACCTCGGTGATCGTCATGCCGGGCTTGATGCGGGGATCGTACAACACGTTCAGGATATACTGATCGTAAACATCGAAGTACCCCATCGACACATTGTCGTTGAACATGGTCCAGGGCACGGTCGCTGTGTCGTTGATCGGTCCGAGCGACTGCAGCAGTTCCTCATACGCGCAATCGAGAAAAGTGAAATCGCCGTTGTCGATGGTGAGGATGACATCGGAGTGCTGGATTTCATACCTGTCGTTCTTGCGGAATCCTGAAAGGCATTGCGGATCCAGCGAGCCTCTGATCTCGCGGGCTTTTGCGCTGCCAAAAAAAGCCGTGATGGTGGGATTGAGATCGCGGTCCCGCACCAGTTTCACCAGGACGTTCGCGCTTTCACTGTTCTCGGCCAGCGCGATATCGAGGTGCTGAACGCGTTCACCAATGTCGGCGACCACTTTTGCAAGTTGCGCCTTTCTCTCCCCGCCGTTGCCGTCGACGAAGACCCGCACTGGGCCATCATATTTCCTGATCCGGTCGACCCTTCCAGCCAGATGATATTCGGCGCCAAAGGCGGTTTTGAAAAATCCTTCCGCAATCTCGACGTCTGTGAAGGTCTTTTTCTCAACGAGCTGTCGCGAAGCGATAGCGGGAATTTCGGCGGAAGCGGCGAGTTGCGAGCACGTCTGGTCGAACGCGAGGGCCGCCAGAAAGACCGCTGACCTCAGGTGTGGATGCGAAGATCGGCCGATGGCGATCATTGCCCGAGGCTGCCGGAATCAGTGCGCGCATGCAAGGCTCGGCAAGCGAGCCCAGGCGAATGCGCTGATCAGTTCTTGACGATCACCGTGGCGCCCACCGAAACGCGGTCGTAGAGATCCTCGACGTCCTCATTGGTCATGCGGAAGCAGCCCGATGACACTGCCTGGCCAATGGTCTCTGGCTCGTTGGAACCATGAATGCGATACAAGCTCGAGCCCAGGTACATCGCACGCGCGCCGAGCGGATTATC
>JAICIT010000439.1 GCA_025960445.1 Bradyrhizobium sp.
ATGGCGGCAAGATCGTCGAGCAGGGGTTGGTCGAGCAGGTCTTCACCGCGCCGAAACATCCCTACACCCGCGCCTTGCTCGCAGCCGAGCCGAAGCCCGACCCGGCGCCACCGCGGCCCGAATCTCCGGTCGTGATCTCGGCCGATGATCTCAAGGTCTGGTTTCCGGTCAAACGCGGTTTGTTGCGATCCACCGTCGGACACATCAAGGCGGTGGACGGCGTCAGCCTCGCGGTCCGCAAAGGCGAAACGCTCGGCGTGGTCGGCGAATCCGGCTCGGGCAAGACGACGCTCGGCCTGGCATTGCTGCGGCTGATTTCTTCCGACGGACCGATCGTGTTCCTCGGCAAGGATATCCAGGGTCTGCGCTTCAAGGCGATGCGGCCGTTTCGCCGCGACATGCAGATCGTGTTTCAGGACCCGTTCGGCGCGCTCAGCCCGCGAATGTCGGTCGGCGATATCGTTGCCGAAGGCCTTAGCGTACATCAGCGCGCGCTTTCTCGGGAGGAGCGCGAGGCCCGCGTGATCAAGGCGCTGAATGACGTCGGGATGGATCCAGCGACACGGTTTCGCTATCCGCATGAATTCTCCGGCGGCCAGCGCCAGCGCATCAGCATCGCGCGCGCGGTGGTGCTGGAACCGAATTTCGTGGTGCTGGATGAGCCGACCAGTGCGCTCGACATGCTGTTCCAGGCACAGATGGTCGATCTGTTGCGCGAATTGCAGCGCAAGCGCGATTTGACTTACATGTTCATCTCGCATGACTTGCGCGTGGTCGCTTCGTTGGCGAGCCATCTTATCGTGATGCGGCATGGGAAAGTGGTGGAGGAGGGTCCGGCGTCCGAGCTGTTCAGGAATCCCAGGACCGATTACACCCGCGCGCTTTTTGCGGCCGCGTTCCGCCTCGAAACCGCGCCCGGCGGGACGGTGGCGACTTGAACCAACTCAGCCCAGCCGCTTGATGGCGGTGATCTCGTAACCGTCGGCGTTGATGCGAGCGACGGCCTCACGAGTGTTTTCGATTACGGTCGCCATATGATGGGCGTTGGCGTGAACGATGCTCTCGCCATCGCGCGCGATCGCCACATGACCTTTCCAGAAAATCAGATCGCCGCGCTGTAGGTTGCCGGAGTCCACCGGTCCCAACAATCCGTCAATACTATCTTGCTGCATGTCGCTGTCGCGCGGGCATTGGATGCCGGCAGCGTTGAGCGAGACCTGGACCAGGCCGGAACAGTCGATGCCGAAGCTGGTTTTGCCGCCCCACAGATAGGGCGTCCCGACAAAACGTTCAGCAACCGTGACGAAATCGTCGACGTGCGCATCAATGCCATTGACGTGCTGGCGCGGTACATACCAGCCCTCGCGGGTCAACGCGAATGGCCCGTTCTCGCGCATTACCTTTATCAACGCCCCCATGACGAGCGTTTCGGCTGGCGGCAGTTTGATTGAGGGGCCTGGAAAGCCAAAAGTTCGCAACGCTGTGATCTTATGGCTCGGCTCATCTGCTGGTTTTGCGAGCGCGCGGTCAGGTAGCCAGCCGACATAACCGTCGCTCTTGAGTTGGCCCCATGCGAAACCTTCGCGGTTGCGCTCGTAGATCGTTACGCGTTCGCCTTTCAGGGCCTGCGTCAGCAACGTGGCATCGGCGGATGGTGCCTCTCGCAGCGGCGCGAGAGGCTGCGAGATTTCGAACTCCTCGCCTTCGACGAAGCGCGCCGCCTTGATCTGTCCTTCGAGAAATTTCGCGGCGAGGTCGGGCCGCGCGGGCGTCAGGCGAGGGTCAGCCATAGCGGTTCCCGAGTAGTGCAAAGATGGCGCGCGCGGCCTGGCATTCGCCGCCTTCGGGCCGCGCTGGTTTGGCCGAAGGGGTCCAACCATAGATGTCGACATGCAGCCAGCTTTTGGCGTGATCGACGAAGCGCTGCAGAAACAGCGCGCAGGTGATCGAGCCGGCGAAGGTGCCGGACGGAGCGTTGTTGACGTCGGCGGTTTTCGAGTCCAGCCAGGCGTCATAAGGCGGCCACAGCGGCAGTCGCCACAACGGATCGTTCTCCTGTTGTGCGCAGCGCGCGAGATCCAGCGCCAGCGTCTCATCATCGGTGTAAAACGGCGGTAAATCCGGTCCGAGCGCCACCCGCGCGGCGCCGGTCAGGGTGCCCAGATCGATCAGCAGGTCCGGCTTCTCTTCACAGGCCAGCGTCAGGGCATCGGCCAGCACCAAGCGGCCTTCGGCATCGGTATTCCCGATCTCGACTGTGATGCCCTTGCGCGAACGGAAAATGTCGAGTGGGCGAAAGGCATTTCCGGCGAGCGCGTTCTCGACCGCCGGGATCAGCACCCGCAAGCGCAGCTTCAGCTTGGCATCCATCACCATCTGCGCTAGCGCCAGCACGTTGGCGGCTCCGCCCATGTCCTTTTTCATGATCAGCATGCCGGCGGATGGTTTGAGATCGAGCCCGCCCGTGTCGAAACAGACGCCCTTGCCCACTAATGTCACCTTGGGATGAGCCGGATCGCCCCAACGCAGATCGATCAGCCGCGGCGCGCGTGCTGACGCCATTCCGACCGCATGAATCAGCGGGAAATTTTGTCGCGTCAGATCCTCGCCAATGATGCAGTTGAAGCTGCCGCCGAACCGCGTTGCCAGATGCTGCGCGGCTTCTGCCAGTTGCTCCGGTCCCATGTCATTCGAAGGCGTGTTGATGAGGTCGCGAGCAAGCGTTGCCGCCTCGGCCATTCGCGAGATGGCGCTCACGTCAACGCCGTCTGGAGCTACCAGCCTGACCTCGGGCGCGTCGCCTTTGCGATAGCGGTTGAAGCGATAGCTGCCCAGCGCAAAGGCTAGTGTCGCCAGGCGCGTGTCATGCGGCGCGTTTGCAAAACGATAGACGCCAGGCGGAAGCAAACCGGGCAACTGCCCCGGCCTGAACGGATCGCGAAATTTGCCGTCCGCCTCCTCCAGCCCAAACACGACCTGCGCGATGTTGCCGTCCGCTGTGGGAAGAACGAGGCATGCTCCGGGCTTTGCCGCAAAGCCATTCGCCATGGCGAACTGCCGAGCCTCTTCGCCAAGTCCGGCGCGAACCGCCCCCCAGTTGGCCTTGGTCGCGAACGTAATCGGAATGGCGGGTCCAGCAGGCGCGGTCGCGAAAGCAGAATGCATGCTGTTCTCAGGCTTGGTTGGCGAGGGGGCGGGACCGCACGTAGAGGTTTGCGTGTTTCTACAATGGCTTGCGAACGCAAACCAGCCTGAACGCTGGTCGCCAATGCGCAGCCCTCAGGCGAATGTGGCGGCCGGTCGGCGCATCTGGGGCGAGCCAACGCCCGATCGCCCTGCCGCTGAATTAACCGGCCGTTAGGGTTAACAGTCTATTGCTGGCGACGTTCGGCCCAATCAATTCGCCTGATATCGTGAGTCAAAGTGCCATGCGTCAGCAGTCCAGACTTGCCCGGCTCCTCGCATCCGTCGCC
>JAICIT010000440.1 GCA_025960445.1 Bradyrhizobium sp.
AGTACGGCTGGAATGCCGTAGATGCCGAGCATCACGATGAACGACAGCAGCATGCCCGAAACAATCGCCGGCATGATCAGCGGAAAGGTGACTGAGAACAATGTTGCGAACGGACTGGCGCCGGAGATTTCCGCGGCTTCTTCGAGGCTCGGGTCCATGTTGCGCAGTGCCGAAGAGGTGAACATGTAAACATAAGGCGCGTAGTAGATGCCGAAGACGAACACCAATCCCCACATCGAATAGAAATCGACGTGCCAGTCGAGATGCGCCCACTTGAACATGGTGTTGATGAGGCCGGTCTTCGGTGATCCCAAAATGCTCCAGGCCACACCAGCGACCAGTGGCGGAGCGAACAGCGGCAGGATACTCGCGGCGGCGATAAAGCCCTTCAGCGGCGTGTTGGTGCGTACCACAATCCACGAGAACGTCAGCCCGATGAGCACCGCGATCAGCGTTCCTCCGCCACAGGCAATCAGCGTATTGACCAAAGCCTCGACGACATTCGGATTGGCTGATACGAGCAGGAAGTTCGCGATCGAGAGATGCCGCAGGCTGAAGCCGTCAACCACCGGATTTGTATCCGTCAGCGCACCAAGCAACAGCGTGAGCAACGGATAGATAACCAGAAATACCAGTAGCGCGAACAGCAGCGCCACCCACATCGGCGCCCAGAGTCGCCGGCGAGCACCTTCAAGGCCGCCGCGCGTGCCCTCGATGCGACAGCTCGCCTGTGCGTCCAAAGCGCTCCCCCTTTACGCGAGCATTATTGTTGCGGTCGCGATGATTGCTGCGCCCGCTCTGTGCTCTTGAAAAGTATAGTAGTTGATCGCCAGCCTGGCTGAAAGTAGCAGAAAGTCGGTCGATCCAAACCTCCAGAACACGTCGGTCATCCAGAGCACGGCTCGATCACCCGCCACATGTTCTGGTCGCAGGCTCTATACTTGGGGACATCAAGCGATCATGATTGCGCCCGGACCAATGCGATCGGGAGGGAGACTATGGCGCGATCGGGTTTTCAGGTAGCCGTGGCGGGCGCGGTATCATGTCTCACCCTTTCGATCAGTTCGGCGGGTTTTGCGCAGGGCGGGCCTGATCTCACGGCGTTGACGACGCAGCAGGCGGCGGCTGACATCTGCTCCGGAAAACTCTCCAGCAAGGCACTGGTGAAGGCTGCGCTCGATCGCGCCAAGGCGAAGCTGGAGCTCAATGCGTTCATCACGCTTGACGAGGCCGGCGCAATGAAGAGCGCGGCCGCGTTTGATTCCAGCCGCAAGAAAGGCAAGTGCCAGCTGCTCGGCGGTGTTCCCGTCGTCATCAAGGATAACATCGAGGTGGCAGGCTTGCCCGCTACCGCCGGCACCCCGGCGCTAAAGAATTTCGTACCGAAAAAGGATGCGCCGGTCGTGCAGAAGCTGCGAGCCGCCGGGGCTATCATTATCGGCAAGACCAACATGCACGAGCTCGCGTTCGGCATTTCCGGATACAACCCGGCATTCAAAACGGGAAGCGAGCCTGGCGTACGCAACGCCTACGATCAGACCAGGATTGCGGGGGGCTCGTCGTCGGGAACGGGCGCGGCAATCGGGGCCCGCATCGTCACCGCCGGGCTTGGGACCGACACCGGCGGATCGGTTCGAGTCCCCTGCGCGCTCAATAACTGCGCGGCGCTGCGTCCGACAGTCGGGCGCTATCCGCAGCAGGGTATCGCGCCGATCTCTCATACCCGCGATACCGCCGGCCCAATGGCGGTGACCGTCAGCGACGTCGCTATTCTGGACCGTGCGATTGCCGGTGGCGACGCGCTTGCTCCCGCTGATCCGAAGCGTCTTCGGATTGGAGTCGTCAACGCGATGCTGGCCAATGCCGATAGCGATACCGAGACAGCTTTCCGCACTGCGCTCGACAAGCTGAAGAAGGCAGGCGTCACGGTCGTCGAGGTCGAAATGCCAAACCTGACCGAGCTCAACAGCAAGATCGGATTTCCGGTCGCGCTCTATGAAGCCTACGACGATATGGTTGCGTACTTGCGAAAAAGCGGCACCGGAATCAGCATCGACGATCTCGCGAAAAGCATTGCCAGCGCCGATGTGAAGGGGACCTATGACGGCCTGGTCATTCCGCGGAAACTGCCCGGCCCCAACAACAGCGTTGTCGATGCGAAACCGGCTTATGAGGACGCCATGAAGAACTCAAGGCCGGCGCTGCAAGCGCTTTACCGAGACACATTCGCGAACAACAAGCTTGACGCGATCGCGTTTCCGACCGCGCCAAAGGTGGCGATCCCCTCCAATCCCGACTCGAGCAGCCTCGCCAATTTCCTGCTCTTCATTCAGAACACCGATCCGGACAGCGACGCCGGCATTCCCGGCCTCCAGATTCCCGCCGCGCTCGGCACTTCCTCCAAATTGCCGGTCGGCTTTGAAATCGACGGGCCACCCGGCAGTGACCGCCGCCTGCTCGCGATCGGAATGGCGTTCGAAAAGATCTTCGGCCGGCTTCCTCCGCCCAGCTCGCGCTGAGCTACGGCGTTGTCCTACTAGAGCGTTTTCGAGCGAAGTGGACGCCGGTTCGCGTGAAGGAAACGCGTCGGAAAAATAAGCTAGACCCCGATTCTGATTCAATCAGAAGCGATCAGGGTCTAGCGCACCGGCATCGGCGGCCGCGGCACCGATGACAGCTCCGCCTCGGCCGGAAATGCCGTCGTGGTTTGTTGTTGCGGCCGAGATGGCGGCGGCGCGTAATAAGGCGGTTGTTGCGGCAATGCGGGGGCTGCGGCGATGGGCGGCGGCGCAAATGAAGTCACCGGCCTGCGCGGCCGCGCAGCGTACGATCGTGGTGGAGGCGGCGCTGACCTCGTCCGCAGATTCTGCTCAGGACGTTCGGCATTATGGCGGGACGTTTGTTGCTGGCTCGCCTTGAGCTGATCCATCCCGGCCTTGAGCTGCTGGACTTCCTGCCCCAAGCTTGCGAGATCGCGTGCCATCGACTGCAGTAACTGCGCTGACGAGTCATCAGGTTTCGTAGCGGGTTCGGGCGCGCTCTGGGTCACGGGCGCTGCTTGCGGAGATGGCGTATTGGCCTCGCTCGTCTGGATGGCAGCCGCCGCAGGTTGCGCTGCCGGCTGGGATGGTTCTGATGGCATCGAGGTAGTCAGCACGAGCTGCGTCGTCAGTTTGGCAATCTTCTTTTTGGCTACGTCGCCGTAGGATTTCCAGGCGAGCGCAGTGAGACCCATGCAAGCGGCCAACAGCAACGTAATGAAGGCGCGCGCCACCCGCCTGGCGAGCGGGCTACGTTGCCCCGAAACCGCGGTCGGACGAAAGGTCGTGTCGACAGGCGGAGCTTTTGGGCTGGCAGTGAAGTCCGAGCGAGTGCCGGTCTTGCTATCCGAACGATGCCGCGCGGCTTGATGCAACAACTCCGAAAGCTCTTCGTCCGAGGGCGCAACCCGGACGGCATCGGGCTCGACCACA
>JAICIT010000441.1 GCA_025960445.1 Bradyrhizobium sp.
ACGCCTATTCCGACACTTATATCCGCGAAATTCTTCACGGGGTGAAGACGATCGCCATGGTTGGTGCATCGCCGATCAACGTGCGGCCGAGCTACTTCGCTTTCAAATATCTGGCCCAGCGCGGCTACGACATGATTCCAGTGAATCCTGGACACATCGGCAAGAGCCTGCTTGGAAAACCATTTGTCGGCTCCGTGCTCGATATCGGCCGCCCCGTCGACATGATCGACATTTTCAGGAATTCAAGTCACATCATGCCAGTCGTTGAAGATGCGTTGAAAATGAATCCGTTGCCGAGAGTAATCTGGATGCAACTGGGCGCGCGCGACGATGCCGCCGCCGCAAAAGCGGAAGCCGCCGGTCTTAAGGTTGTCATGAATCGCTGCCCGAAAATCGAGTATGGCCGGCTGTCGTCGGAGATTTCGTGGATGGGCGTCAACTCGCGCACGCTGAGTTCAAAACGAGCGCCGATTCCGACTCAGGGCATGCGCCTTTCGCTGAACCGGACCAGTGTCGGCGGTGGCGATACTGCCGCATCCGATCGCGCCGCGAAAACCAAGGCCGAGCTTACTTGACGCAAATGCGAAGCGATTGTTTCGCCACCACGCCAGCGCCAAGCCGAAACCTTCCAAATTAGAACGAAGCATTGGGCCGCCTTGACGGCGGACGCCGCGCCCATCAGCATGGAACTGCGGTTGCGGACACAGCAGAACAGGAAAAGTAGAATGAACGATCGTCTCCCCGGCTTTTCGACCCTTGCCGTGCATGCCGGCGCGCAACCCGATCCCACCACAGGCGCGCGAGCGACGCCGATTTATCAAACTACATCATTTGTCTTTAACGACGCCGACCATGCCGCTTCGCTGTTCGGGCTCCAGGCGTTCGGCAACATCTATACTCGCATTACCAACCCGACTACCGCGGTGCTCGAGGAGCGAGTTGCGGCGCTCGAAGGCGGTACCGCTGCAACCGCGGTTGCCTCCGGTCATGCCGCGCAAGTCGTGGTGCTTCAGCAGTTGCTGATGCCGGGCGATGAGTTCATCGCCGCGCGCAAGCTGTACGGTGGATCGATCAACCAGTTCACCCACGCTTTCAAGAGCTTCGGCTGGAATGTCGTATGGGCCGATCCCGACGACGTCGGCAGTTTCGAGCGTGCCGTAACCCCGCACACGAAGGCGATATTTGTCGAGTCGATCGCCAATCCCGGCGGCAGCATTACCGACATCGAGGCAATCGCTGCTATCGCTCGCAAGGCCGGGGTGCCGTTGATTGTCGATAATACGCTGGCGACGCCCTACCTCATTCGCCCGATCGACCACGGGGCTGATATTGTGGTGCATTCGCTGACCAAATTTCTCGGCGGCCACGGCAATTCCATTGGCGGCATCATCGTCGACGCCGGCACGTTCGATTGGTCGAAGGGCAACAAATATCCGATGCTCAGTGAACCGCGTCCGGAATATCACGGCATCAAGCTACAGGAGACGTTTGGCAATTTTGCATTTGCGATTGCCTGCAGGGTACTTGGCTTGCGCGATCTCGGTCCCGCGTTGTCGCCGTTCAACGCCTTCCTGATCCTCACCGGCATCGAGACGCTACCGCTGCGCATGCAAAAGCATTGCGAAAATGCCAAGGCCGTCGCGGAATGGCTGTCGACACATCCGGCAGTGGCTTCTGTCGGGTACGCCGGCCTGCCCGGTGACAAATACAACAAGCTCGCACGCAAATACGCGCCGAAGGGAGCCGGCGCGGTGTTCACTTTCAGCCTGAAGGGCGGTTATGAAGCGGGCGTCAATCTGGTCTCAAACCTGAAATTATTCTCGCATCTTGCTAACGTCGGTGACACCCGCTCGCTCGTGATCCATCCGGCTTCGACCACGCACAGCCAACTCGACGATGCGGCCAAGATCAAATCGGGCGCGGCGCCCGAGGTGGTGCGGCTATCGATCGGCATTGAGGATAAGGAAGACCTGATTGCTGATCTCGACCAGGCGCTGAAGGCTTAATCCACCAAACTGGTCATTCAACTCACCCAGGCAGGGCGGCCGGATACGCTCGTTTTTGCGATCGCTTTTCCGACCGCCTCGCCAGCCGTTCGGCCTGGAGCACCGCGAGCGTCAATACCAGGATCGCAACACCCTGATGAGTAAGGGCGAGATCAATTGGAGCCGAATTCAAGAGCGTCAGAATTCCAAGCGTTGCCTGCAGCGTGATAACAGCCGCAAGCCCCAACGCGCCGTTTACAACAGTTGGCCGGGCGCGTGAGCGAATGGTGTCGAGCGCGTGCAGGATGGCCAGCACAAACAACGCATACGCCACCATGCGATGTTCGAACTGAACCGTGAGGCTGTTATCGAACAGGTTGCGCCACCATGGCGTTTCAAAAAACAATCTTTCGGCGGCTGGAACGAAGCCGCCGTCGATCTCCGGCCAGGTGTTGTAGATCTTCCCCGCGCGCAAGCCGGCGACCAGCGCGCCCAGATAAAGCTGGATGAATGTCAAGACCAGCAGCGTCGCACCAGTGATTTTCAACCGTAACGACGAGGTGAGTGGCCGCCGTTCGGATAGGCGCCGCACTGTCCATAGGATCGCCGCGTAAATCAGAAGCGCCAACACCAGATGCGTAGCCAGGCGATATTGGGAAACTTCCACGCGCTGCGAAAGTCCGGAGGCCACCATCCACCAGCCGACTGCTCCCTGCAGTCCGCCGAGTCCGAAAATAATCCAAAGCCGCCGCCGAAGCTCCGGAGCAAGCGGGCCGCGCCACATGAACCAGAGGAACGGCAGCAGATAGGCAACGCCGATCGCGCGCCCTAACAACCTGTGGCTCCATTCCCACCAAAAAATCGTCTTGAATTCACCGAGGCTCATCCCGGCATTTAATTCGTGATATTGCGGAATTTTCTGATACGACTCGAAGGCCCGCGCCCACTGTTCCTGATTGAGCGGTGGCAGGACGCCGGTGACCGGTTTCCACTCGACAATTGAAAGGCCCGATTCAGTGAGGCGCGTTGCGCCGCCCACCAGCACCATGATCGCGATCAGGGCTGCAATGGAAACGAGCCACCACCGAACCGCCCGGTTTGTTACTGTGTCCGTGGGAGCGATCATCGAAGCTGCGCTTGAATGAATTAGCGCGCTCCTTATAGTGCGCCCCCTCGCCCGCGCAAGTCGCGTGAAATCGATCCAGGCAGCACATTTCCGTCATGAGAATACGAGCCCGAAAATTCCTCGGAACCATTGCTCTTCTCGTGCTGGTGGTGCTGTGGTCGCTGATGGGGATGACCGTGGCGCAGACGCCCTGGCTCGCGAACTCCGGACTGTTACAGGCGATCTTTTATGTTGTGGCCGGTCTTGGCTGGGTCCTTCCTGCCATGCCGATCGTCAGCTGGATGGGAAGGCCGGATCGCTAATACGTCTGCGTCACTGGCTTGGAACAACTCCGGACAGGATCACGCGTAGCGCACGCA
>JAICIT010000442.1 GCA_025960445.1 Bradyrhizobium sp.
CCCGTCACCATGCCGAGCAAGGTAGCCATGATCGGATCAAGTCCATACGAGAGAGCCTTGTGCGCACCGGAAACCGCAAAGAGCGCCAGCCCGGCGGCATCAAACAGCAGCACAGGATTCCATCGCTGAGCGATCGCGGACGGGAAATAGAAGGTCACGAGTCCGGCGACGAGAGAAACGCCAAGATAATGCCAATCGTTGATGGCGGCAGGCGGAATGGCTCCGATCAAGACATCCCGCGTAATTCCTCCCGTATTCGCCGCCGCAAAAGACAGCACCAGGACGCCGAACAGATCGAGCTTGCGCCTCACGCCCGCCGTCGCGCCACTAAGCGCAAAGACCGAGGTGCCTGCAAGATCGAGTATGTATGGAAGCGAGTCCATCATCATGCTTCCGATAGCGATGCGAGCGGGACATTGCCTCAGACGGCCTTCGTCAGCGCGCCATCAATGATCAGGTTTGTGCCGGAGATACGGCTGGAGACGGGACTCGCCAGGAAGACCACACCTGCAGCCACTTCCTGCGGCGTACCCATGCGCCCGGTCGGGTTCAGCGACATCGTCGTCTTGTAGAGATCCGGCACACCGCGTTCGATGTTTTGCCAGATGCCGCCTTCGAAATAAGTGTTGCCCGGCGATACTGCGTTAACGCGAATGCCTTTGGCGATAAGCTGGTTGCTGAGCCCCTTGGAATAGTGGATGAGCGCTGCCTTGATCGCGCCGTAGGAGCCGGCGGCGAAATCGACTTCGAAGCCCGAAACGCTCGAAATGATCTCGATTGATGCGGAGTTGGATTTCTCGAGATAAGGCAGCGCCGCAGCGATGGAATTGACGGTATGCATCATGTCCGTACGAAATGACTTGTCCCAGGTTTCCTGCGTGTTGCCTACCGCGAGCGCGCTGACGTTGCACACGATCGTGTCGATACCGCCGAGCTGCGCGGCCGCGTCGTCCACCCAGCGCTTCAGCGCAACCGGATCAGCGACATCGATCGCGCTGCCCCATGATTTGATACCTTTTGCCGCCAGCGCCTGTACGACCTTGGCGACCTCCTCGCCGTTGCGTGCGCAGATCGCCACGTTAGCGCCCTCGTCCGCGAATAGTTCGGCGATCGCAAGGCCGATACCCCGGCTTGCTCCGGTCACGAGTACGTTCTTGCCCTTCAATCGCAGATCCATGCTCATCTCCGTTGAACGCGATGCGGCCCGCCCAACCGCCCGGCGGGCCGCTTTTGCGGCGCTACATCTTTTTCCAGTCGCCGCCCGCTTCGAACGCAGCAGCGGCGCGGTAAATGGTCGACTCGTCGTAATGCTTGCCGATCAGCATCAGCCCGATCGGCAGGCCCTCGCTCATGCCGCAGGGAACGGTCATGGCTGGGTGACCCGTCGCATCGAATGGGGCCGTGTTCGGCACCATTTCAAACGCGCGCTGGATGTAAAGTTCGCGGCTCGCGTCCGGCGGCGGCAGCGGCGTTGCCTTTACCGGCAAGGTTGGCATGAGCAGCACGTCATACTTGGCCAGCGCCTCATCGTAAGCGGCGCTGAGCTTGCGGCTCAAATTCTGCGCCTTGGAATAGAAATGCCCGCGATAGTGCTTGGTGAAATAATGCCCCAGCAGCATCGTGATCTTGAGGCTGTCGGACAGCTCGTCGGCGCGATATCTCCACGCAGAATGGAAATCAAGCAGCGTCGTGTTGTAGAGACCGCGCCAGTTGGTCCCCATGCCGTTGCCCTTCATCATGAACTCCGTCGCCCCTTCCGCGGCGATCGGTAGCCAGATGGCGGGGCCCAACAAATGCATGGGCACCGAGATTTCTTCTACCGTCGCACCGAGTTTCTTGAAGAGCGCCGCACCGGCCTTGACCTTGGCGTCGACGTCGGCTTCCGAGTTCGCCAATCCGAACCCTTCCTTGACGACGCCGATACGAAGGCCCTTGACGCCGCCTTCAAGCGCTTTGACGTAGTCGGCGGTCTGAGGCGCATACTGGCGAGGGTCGAGCCCATCCGCGCCTGCGATCACCTCGAGCAACAGCGCATTGTCGCGAACGTTGCCGGTCATCGGACCGGTATGGTCGAGTGTGATTTCGATCGGCATGATGCCGGTATAAGGAACCAGCCCATGCGTTCCCTTCATGCCGTACAGTCCGCAGAAGGATGAGGGCATGCGGATCGACCCACCCTGATCTCCGCCGATTGCCATATCGACCTCGCCGGTCGCCACGACGACGCCGCTGCCGGAGGAGGAGCCGCCGGCGGAGTAACCCATCTTGTAAGGGTTGTGGACCGGGCCCTTGGCGCCGGTGTGACTGCCGCCGGAGAAGCAGAAATACTCGCAGTGAGTCTTGCCGACGATAGTACCACCCGCATCGAGAATGCGAGTCACGATGGTGGCGTCCATATCGGGAATATAACCTTCCAGCGTGGAGGCGCCGTTCATCATGGGAACGCCGGCCAGGCAGATGTTGTCCTTTAGCGCGATGGTTTTGCCGGACAGCTTGCCGCTTGGCGCACCCTTGATGGTGGTCTTGACATACCAGGCGTTGTGTTTGTTTTCCGCGGGCTCGGGGTGGTAACCGGGCGTGCGCGGATATTTCACAGCCGGAATATAGTCCGGCATCGCGTCGACGGCTTCATAAGCGGCGTAGTTGCCTTGCATCAGGGCGTCGTAGGATTTGAGCTCCTCGTCGCCCATATGCATTCCAAGATCGTCGGCCACGCTGCGCAATTGGTCGAGGGTGGGTCGTCTGACTGCCATGACTTCTTCTCCCTGTTGTTGCCGCCCGCTTGGTGGGGCTTAGGTGGTAATACCGATGAACTCTCCGACCAGACTGGGATCACCGAGATCGCCAGGTTGCACTTCCCGCGTGATCGTACCTTTTTGAATGATCAGGATGCGCTGCGACATCGCCGCGATGAAATCGAGGTTCTGCTCGACCAGGATCATCGTCAACCCGCTGGTGTCGCGCAGCCTTTGCAGTGCATCCACGATTTCATCGATGATCGAGGGCTGGATGCCTTCGGTCGGCTCGTCGAGCAGCACCAGTCGCGGCTTGCCGCACAGGCAACGTGCGATCGCCAGTAACTGCTGCTCTCCGCCCGAGAGCGCGCCGCCAAGGCGATCAAGCAGCGGCTTGAGGCGGGGAAACTCATGCAGCACGGTTTCTATGACATCATCCTCCGCGGCGGTCTGCTTGGCGCATCCCATGCGGAGATTCTCGTGGACCGTAAGGGCGGGGAAAATCTCGCGCCCTTGGGGGACATAACCGAGCCCCAGACGCGCGCGTTGGTAGGGCTCAAGTGCGGTCACATCGTCGCCCTCAAAATGCACGCGCCCGCCGGTCGCCGGCAGGAATCCCATCAGCGCTTTTAAGAGCGTTGTCTTGCCCATTCCGTTATGGCCGAGAATTCCGATGAATTCGCTTTCCCTAACGGCGAAAGTTATGCCGTTGAGGATCGGAATGCGG
>JAICIT010000443.1 GCA_025960445.1 Bradyrhizobium sp.
CAGGTAACCGCGGTGTTGCCAGCGGCACCTATCTCGCGTCCTACTTTCGGTGGCCTTGTCGGCAGCGCTATCCTGGGGCAACTATTTGATCGCCTTGGGTGGACGGCTTGCATTATCGGCATCGCGCTTTCGCTCGCGTCGGCAGCGGTATTGACTTTGAAGCTAAGAGATTAGTGACAGCGCACTTATGCTTGTTGTGGCCATTGACGGCCCGGGTCGAATTGTCCTTCGCATTTCGCAGCGTACATCCGGGAACTTTGCCTTCCGCCCCCATAGCTCGATGGCGCTAATCTATGCTTTGGTACCGAGGTACTTACCGTGTATTTCTCCCGAGACCTAAGCCCGGCGGCGGCCGGGGTTTCTTCATATGATTGCCCCATCACGTCGTTCTCGCATATGCTCACGAACGATGCGGGTCATAGTGCGGGGCGGCCCGGGATCGAAGCGCCAGAGTTTGACGTTCTGTGCGAATTGGCCGCGCGGTCATGGCGCAAAGTCGCGGGAGACCGACGATGGAGGAGCGACAGGAAAAGACCTACGAAGCGATCGTGTCCCGGTGCAGGGACCTGATCCCGTCTATTGACATCACCAAGCACATCAAGTCGGGCACGCTACGCGTGGCGAACAACACGTTGGACGGCATTACGTTTGAGGCGGTGGACCCGGCTGATCTCGAGGCGGAGCTGAGCGGTCGGATGAAGCTCCCCGGCAACGCCAAGCCGCCCAAGCCGGGAGAGGGTGCTCTCTCCTTTGACACGACCCGCGGGCCTCGCCCGGAAAACGCGTCGATGATCAGCATGAAGGAAGATCCCAAGCACTGGGCCCTGAAGGCTTCGTTCGGCGCGACCGTCGGTGAGGGGTTCCGCGAGCAATGGCGTCCTCCGCCGCAACCCCGACCGGCGCTCTTGCCCACCACGAGCTACGGCAGTCAACGCCTCTCGCTTGGATTCGGAGACACCGGCACGCGGCTGACTTTCACCGCGCTTCACGCTGCCGTCGCCGCAAGTGTCTGCAATATCCACATCGACGAGCGCGGCTTCGTCGTGAACACACCCGAAGGCGCCGTTGTCACACCCACCTTTTATGGGCACCTCGCGAACGAGCTGTTGCTCAAGACAAAGTTCCGCGATTGGCTCAATGGCGCAATTGGCGATAACGTCGTCGGATCGATTGTGGTCGAAGCGATTAACCGCCTGTCGCTGCGATTTGCCGACGCTGAGAACGGATTCGCCGGCATGAAGGGCAGGGTGAACAGCATCACCGGCCTCAATGATATCAAGGGCATCGGCAAGGTGTTCTTGCCCATCGGGCTCTCGATGGACCTGGCTCACCTGAGGAACTCGACCATCCAGGCCAACTACTACTGGCACGATGGTCAGCAGACGGTCACGATTAGCTGGGGCGGCACGTTTGAGAAATTCGGGTCCAAGTGACGACTTGGAGCGGCGAACTATCCGAGATCGCAGTGCAATGAGGTTGCGAGCTAAATGTCTCGTGAACCCATTTTGGTGCCGCGTTTCTGGCCCGACGTTATTTGCCGGCTCTTGGCTGTATCGCGGACGACCATTGACGCTATAGACTGTCCCTCCAGGTGCCCCGCCGCAAAGGTTTGTGATGGAAAGGGCGAGATTTAGTAGAGCTAAGGTTTCCGCCTTTGGCAGCGCTCGGGGTGCTGCAACCTACTTCATCGAACTTTCAATCATCGTCGCGAGCTACATCGGCCTTGCCGAGGCCGCGCTGTTGATACCCGCCATCAATCCGGCCGCGACACCGCTGTGGCCACCAACCGGGTTCGCGCTCGCGCTGATGCTGCTGCGCGGATATCGGATTTGGCCCGCAGTTTTGATTGGGTGTCTTTCTCCATACTTCATCGGCGGCCGCTCGCTCATCGACTCGGGCTCTGTTGGAATCAGTACTCTCGTTGCCGCATTTGCCGGGACCTGGCTGATCAAGCGCTGGTCGAATGGTCACCAGACGCTTGTTACCCCCTCCGGGGTCGCAAAGTTCGCCATCATCTCCTTTGCGCCGACCACAATGATTAGTTCAGGTATCGCGCTGGCAGGATTTATTATCTCGAACGAGCTGAGCCCTTCCGATTCTGTCGTCACCTGGGTAACCTGGTGGCTTGCGGACGCAACCGCGACGATAATCATCACCCCGGTCATCTTGCTTTGGGCCGTGATGCGTTTGCGGATTTTTTCCAAATGGGACCTGCTAGAGGCGGTCGCAGTCTTTATTGTCGTGGCCGTCATCGGGCTCGGCGCCTATAGCCCGCTCATCGGCAGTATCCCCATGAGCGACCGCCTCGACGTGCTGCTGCCATATCGGAGCCTTCTTGGCTTTTTGGTTTTGCTGCCTTTGATGTGGGCTGGTTTGCGCGGCAATCAACGCAACGTCGCCTCGGCCGCGCTCATTTTCGTTTGCACCGCCGCCTGGGGTTTTTCGGTGGGTAGCGATCCCTTTCCGAAAACGGACCTTATGGGAGCCCTGCTTTCGTTATTCGTGCTTTCGATCAGCGTGTCACTGGCGCCTCTCGCCTTGGCTGCGGCGATTGCGACGCGCCAGAAAACCGAAGCGCATTTGCTTGCCGTGCAGGCGCAATCGAGCCGTCAGATTGAACGGAAAAATCTGGCGCTCAATAGCGCTAAACGTCACTTCCTGATTCTAATCGACAGCGTTGTCGACTATGCGATCTTTGCGCTTGATAAAGAAGGGCACGTTGCAAGCTGGAACAGCGCCGCGCAAAAAATCATGGGCTATACCGCGGAAGAGATTATCGGCAAGCATTTTGGCATATTTTATCGACCGGATGAGCGCCGCGTCGGCGCGCCAAACCGCGCATTGGAATTGGCCAACCAAAAGGGCAAGCACGAAATTGAGGGTTGGCGCATCCGAAAAAACGGCACGCCGTTTTTCATTACCGGATCGGTTTCTTCGAACCGGGACGACGCGGGAAATCTGATAGGTTTTATGAACGTATTACGCGACGCCACCGAGCGGCGCGACGCGGAGGAGAAGCTGGTCCAGGCGCGTGAACAGCTCGCGATGTCACAGAAAATGGAGGCAATCGGCAAACTGACAGGCGGGATTGCGCATGACTTCAATAATCTGCTGATGATCATTGGAGGCAACGCCCAGATCTTTGCACGCCTGCTTGATCCGAAACTGCCACGCGCGATTGAAGCGATACAGACCGCCGCCAAACGCGGCGAAAGTCTCACGCGGCAATTACTGACATTCTCCCGTCATCAGCATGTCAGCCCGACGATCGTCGATTTGAATGCTTCCATAAAGAACATGCGCACCATGATCGAAAGCTCGCTGCGCGGTAACATCGTGTACAACGAAAATATTGGCGACGGTGTTTGGCCGGTGAAAGTAGACCTCGCGGAACTGGAGCTTGCGATTGTCAACATCGCCGTTAATGCGCGCGACGCAATGCCAAATGGTGGCACGTTCACC
>JAICIT010000444.1 GCA_025960445.1 Bradyrhizobium sp.
CTCGGTGTCGGTGAAAATAATCCGGGTACCCAGATATTTCTGGTCGGTATCGCTCCAGACGTACCAGTTGCGGGCGCTGGATTTCCGGTCGCTGCGCCGGGCTCGCTTGAACCAATTATGCTGATCGGAGGTGTGGTTGATGACCAGCTCGGTGATAACCCGCAAGCCGCGCCGCTTGGCTTCGACGATGAAGCGCCTGAAATCCTTCATGGTGCCGAAATCTGGATTAATGGCGCCGTAGTCGGCGATATCGTAGCCGTCATCCCGGCCGGGCGAGGGGTAGAACGGCAACAGCCACAGTGTCGTGACCCCGAGATCCTGCAGGTATCCGAGCTTCTCGGTCAATCCGGCGAAATCGCCGATGCCATCATTGTTGCTGTCGGCAAATGCCTTGACGTGAAGCTGATAGATGATGGCGTCCTTGTACCAAAGCTCGTCGCCGTCCAGCGCGGTGACCGGAAGCTCGGTTGCATCGATCGATGACAACAGGTTCATGCTGCCCTCACGCAAGACAGCGGAATAGCAGCGCAGGGTCGCGCTCCGGATCGATACGCACGCGAATCCCGCCCCATTCGAGAGCATAGCGTTCGCCGGTAATCAGGTTCTCAAGCGCGACCACATTGCGACGCTCGCCGGCCGCGCCAGTCTGGACATCGCCAAGCGGAAGCCAGAATTCGTGCGCGTCGCGCGAGAGCGAAATCGCCGCGACCACGGTGTTGGTTCCGTCAACCGATTCCTTGGTGAAACCGATGACGTTGGCGTCGTCGATGGTGAGAAAACGCAGTTTGCTGGTTTGTTGCAATGCCGTGTTGTCGCGCCGCACGCGGTTGAGATCGCGAATATAGGCTTTGATATTTCCCGGCTTGTCCCAGTCCCGCACCTTGATCTCGTATTTTTCAGAATCGAGATACTCTTCGCGGCCGGGAATCGGCTCGTGCTCCAAAAGCTCGAAGCCGTTGTAGATGCCATAACTGGACGACAGCGTGGCCGCGAGCGCGACGCGGGACTTGAACATCCAGGTCTCGCCGCCTTGCAGGTGATAGGGCAGGATATCCGGGGTGTTGACGAAGAAATTAGGACGGTAGAAATCCCGCTCCGGATAGCCTGTCAATTCCGTGAGATATTGCTCCAATTCCCACTTCTGCGTTCGCCAGGTGAAATAGGTGTACGACTGGGTGAAGCCGAGCTTGGCCAGACCCTGCATCAGCTTAGGACGGGTGAAGGCTTCCGCAAGGAAAATCACGTCGGGATCGCGCAGTTGAATCTCGCGGATCAGCCACTCCCAAAAACGAAATGGCTTGGTATGAGGATTGTCGACCCGAAATATCTTTACGCCCTGGTCAATCCAGAACAGCACCACATCGCGCAACGCATTCCACAGCGCGCCGGCGTCCTGGGACGAGAAATCCGGATTGACGATATCCTCGTATTTCTTGGGGGGATTTTCCGCATAGCGCATCGATCCGTCCGGCCGCCGTCGAAACCATTGCGGATGCTGCTTGAGCCAGGGATGGTCCGGTGAGCATTGCACGGCGAAGTCGAGCGCGACTTCCATGCCGTGCTGTTCGCAAGCGGCCACGAAATCACGAAAATCCTGCAGCGTGCCCAATTGCGGATGCACCGCGTCGTGGCCGCCTTCCTCCGAACCGATGGCATAGGGACTGCCGGGATCGCCCTCCGCGGCGGTCACCGCATTGTTGCGGCCCTTCCGGTTGGTATGGCCGATGGGATGAATGGGCGTCAGATAGATCACGTCAAAGCCCATGTCCGCGATGTCAGGCAGCCGCGCGATGCAATCTCCGAATGTGCCGTGCTGGCCCGGCGTGTTGCCTTGGCTCCGCGGCACCATTTCATACCATGCGCCATTCCTTGCCCGCGGCCTGTCCACCATCAGCGGAAACAATGCCGATCGTGTCACGTCCGGCCGCGACTGGCCTTCCGCCATGGCCTCTTTCAATTCCTCGCTCAACAGCGGGGCGACATCGCCGGTCTGGAGAAAGTCCTCGCATTGCTTCACGATCACAGAAGTCGCGGCCTGGCCGCCAGCCTGCGCCTTGGTCAGCATACCCGCGCCTTCGAGAGCATCGAGATTGATGTCGGCGCCGGCTTTCTGCTTGAGTTCAAGACCGCGGCGCCAGGTAGCGAATTCGTCGGTCCAGGCCTCGATCGCGTACACGTAGCGGCCGGGCTGCTCCGGCACGAACGATCCGCTCCACCGATCGTTGCTGTGGAGGACCATCGGTTCGCGCCGCCACTCGCGGTCGCGCTCGCGCCGCCAGACCAGCGCCGCGCTCACCACGTCGTGACCGTCGCGATAGATATCGGCCCAGACTTCGACCGGCTCACCGGCAATCCGCTTGACGGGAAAGCGGCCGCCCTCGATCAGTGGAAAGACATCTTCGATATGAAAAGCGCCGCCCGCCGCGGCGCTCTCGACAGTTTGAGTTGTCTTGTTCACGGTGATGCCACTGACATGGGAATGACGTCCCGTTTCGGTTGCGGAAATGGAGACGTTCCAGCTTATACAAAGCCGCTGGCCGGATATTGGTTCCAGCGGAACGCTGGCCATGGCTGAGAGTTTAAACACAGCTATCCTCTTGTCTGCTCAATATATTTTGTTTTGGCGAAGCCCGACTTCTGCCTGAGCAAAGGCCTGCCGAATGGACCTTTCCATCAAAGCTAAAGAATTGGGCATCCATGCGGGGTTTATCGACGCCCAGGGTCGCCAGCATGTAACGGACGAAGCCGCGTTAACAGCGATTGTCCAAGCGCTTCCGCGTCGCGCTCCTCACCACTTCCTTGACGATGTGGTGGTGGTTCGGTCCGGTTTTCCCGCGCGCAGCGAGCTCAAACAGACGCCGGCGTGGCCCCTGCGCTGGAAGATCACGGCGGATGACAAGGTGCTCGCAGAGGGCTATGCCAGCGAGCCACACAACCACCGCGAGATGATACTTTGGCCGCCTGACTTGCCGACCGGGTGTTATAGAGTGCAGCTTGCGGACGTGAAGTCAGCGTCAGACGAAGCTCCATTCATTGCCGCGCCGCGCGCTGCCTACGACGGTGATTTCGACCGATGCTGGCTGCTCGCGGTGCAGCTTTACGGGATCAGGTCACCGCATAACTGGGGTATCGGCGATTTCAGCGACCTCGAACGCCTGATCGAACTTTCGGCCCAGCTTGGCGCGGATGGCGTCGGTCTTAATCCGCTTCACGTCCTGTTTGACGATAGACCTGCGGATTGCAGTCCGTATTCGCCGAACAGCCGGCTGTTCTTGAATCCGCTTTATATCGATGTCGAAAAGTTGCCCGGGTTTCAGCCGGGCGGTGAGAATCGCGACGCGCTGGCGCGGCTGAGACAAAGCGAGATCGTCGACTATGTTCAGGTCGCCACATCGAAATGGCGGGCGCTGCGATCGGCGTTTGATCAGTTCAAGGCGGACCCCAACAGCGAATTTCA
>JAICIT010000445.1 GCA_025960445.1 Bradyrhizobium sp.
CCCGCATCGAATTCAAGCGGACCCTTGGTCAACGGGCACACTAGAATCTCCAGCAATTTCGGATCGACGGTGCCTTCAGGGCGTTCGGGCGAGGCGGTCATGGTGGTCTCCGGACAATCGAGTATCAATCTAGCATATCCATTTTGAATGACGTCGGCATTCTATCGCGCGATCCGGAGCAACGCCTCCAGGATCGACGATCGGGCCGAAGGCGGCACCTGCTTGTCGGACTGGACAAAGCCGAGAAACGCCCAGTAGAGAACCTGCGCGCGCGCCCGGGCGACGTCAGAAGAAAGCCCCCGCTCGCTAAGAAGACTCTCTATGTAACCCAATCTGCGCCGATCGATGGCTTGCACCGCGCTCCGCGCCGCGAGATTGAGCGTCGCCCAGGTGCGGACCGCATTCTCCAAGGTTAGCTTTGCACTGAACACCCGCTGCAACAGAAGCCGCAGCCGCTCGCCCTTGTTGGAGCCGGACTCGAGCGTGGCAATAATCTGCTCGGTGGCGATCTCGCGCCAATGCTGGAGCAGCGCGGCGTGGAACGCGCTGATGTCGGCGAAATGCCAGTAGAAGCTGCCGCGCGACACTCCCATCGCTTTCGAAAGCGGTTCGGCTTTGAGCGCCGTAAAACCCTTCTCGGCCAGCGTCCTGAGGCCCTGATCGAGCCAATCCTCTGCTGAAAGTTGATCGCTCATTCTTTTCCTGCCGAAAGCTACCATACACTACTGTATTGACAGCCGCCAGCGGAGGCTGTAAACCAACCATACACTTATGTATGGAGACTGCAGATGCGCGATATCTTGCTGCAAGCAGCGGGTTTGGCAGCCATTGCGGTGGCGCTGATCCATGGCGCGCTCGGCGAAACCAAAGTGCTCCCTCGCGCCACCATCCAGCCTATCCGTGTACGCAACTTGATCCGATTGGTGTGGCAGGCCGGCACGGTGGCCTGGATCGGCGGGGGCGTGCTCCTGATTGCCGCGCCACTGATGGAGTCCGAAATCGCGCGACACTGGATTGTCGTGACGCTCGCGCTCGTATTCGCATTCGGCGCGCTTGCAAACGCGCTCGCCACCCGCGGTCGGCATTTCGGCTGGGTCGCGCTCAGCGCCGTCGTCGCACTGGCGGTTGCGGGGTACTAGAGCGCTTTCCAGCGAAGTGGACGTCGGTTGGCGTGCAGAAAACGCGTCAGAAAAGGAAGCTGGAGACCGATACTAATTCGATCAGAACCGATCACCTCTAGCGCCCGGTCGCCCCCATTATTCCGGCGCAATCCGCCAGATTGTGCCGTTGCCATCTTCCGAGACGAGCAACGCGCCGTCATGGGCGACAGCGACGCCAACCGGCCGTCCCCAGACCTCGGAATCGCTGAGGACAAAACCGGTTACGAAGTCCTCGTACTCACCGGTCGGCACGCCATCCCGAAGCCGAACGCGAATGATCTTGTAGCCCGTCCGCCTCGACCTGTTCCATGAGCCATGCTGGGCGGCAAATCCGTCACCACGATATTCCGTCGGGAATGCGTTGCCGTTGTAGAATGCAAGGCCCATTGAAGCCGAATGCGACTGGATCAGCACATCCGGAACGCTGACCTTGCCCTTGAGATCGGAACGTGCGGTGGCGTGGCGCGGATTTTCGTTCGAGCCGATGTAGAACCAGGGCCAGCCATAGAACGCTCCGTCGCGAACCCTCGTGACGTAGTCCGGCACGAGGTTGTCTCCCATGCCGTCACGTTCATTGGTCGAACAGTATACATCGCCGGTTTGCGGATGAACGGCGAGACCGACGCAGTTGCGGATACCGGTCGCAAACACGCGTTGATTTTTTCCGTCGGGATCAAAGGCCAACACATCAGCGCGGTCGGTCTCGTCGCCCCAGCTTGCGCCGAGCGCATGCTTGTCGCTCCACGACTGCAAGCCTCCAGGCGGGCTGCCCATTCCTTCGCCGTCATTGCCGGCGGAGCCAACCGAAACCAGCATGCGTTTGTCGTCGTTGCTGAACACGATGTCCCTGGTGGAGTGCCCGTAGCCATGCGGCAATTCGGCGACCACGATTTCAGGCCGCGCCGCTGCCCTGAGGTCGCCCGATCTGTAGGGAAACCGCACGATGCTGTCGGTGTTCGCGACGTAAATCCATTGCGGATTATTTCCAGTGGGAAAGAACGCGATGCCGAACGGCCGGTTCAGAGAGGATGCATAGACCTGGTCCTCGTCGGCCTTGGACGCGCCGTCCGCCGCCCGCAGCACGCGAATTTTGCCCGCTCTGGTCTCGGCGATGAAAATGTCTCCGTTTGGAGCCACCCGCATCTGGCGCGGTCCGCTTAAACCGCTTGCGAAAAGTTCGATTTTGAATCCGGCCGCAACCTTCGGGATCGCCCCGGCCGGGCGCCGCACCACATGCGGCGTGTTGGCCGTCGACGGCGTGGCGCCCGGACGCGGCAGGTCCTGAGGCCGAATCAGCCTGACGACGCCAGGCTTGTCGGCTCGCCAGTCGCCAAACGCGGCCGCTCCCACGAGCGGATCGGATTGCGCCCATGCGCCGCCGGACGCGCCAGCAAACAAGCCGGCCATCACTGTGGCTGACACGTGCAAACCGCGATTCGATCGCCGCATTTTCGCTCCGTTCTCGAGGACCTGCACGTCTCGATATCTAATGCGCTGATTGCCGCCGCCCAGGCAACGACCGCTTCAACCCGGTCCGACAGCTTTGATCCATGCTAACGCGGTTAGAATGTCTCTAGTTTAGAGGGCTTTTCTTTGCCGCCGCCGCCGCTTGACGCTAGCAGAAGGCCTCGATCAACCGTGCAGCGGCTGCGGAAAGAAGACGGATGCGCATGCGAATAAAGTCTGGGGTGAGTTTTGCGCTCGCGTTTTGCTCGGCAGCATGCCTCGCTGCGAGTTTTGGTAACGCCCACGCCGAGGACGCGAGTTCCTGGCGCGATCTCGAAACCAAGTACATTTTCGGCTTTACCACGGGCTCCGGCATTGGTCTCGAGGGCGAGAAAGAATTCACCATCGACACAGTCGGACGCTTCGGCAAGCGTGACGGCCGTTACAGCGCGACCGAGACCAAATACGAGTTCGAGTTTACGCCGACCCAGTTCATCCAGATCGAATTCGGCGCGCTAGGATCCACGCACAACATCAATAGCGTCACTGACCTGGATGACCGCCGCCAATTCGCCGCAAGCGGCGCGTTTGCCGAATTGCGTTATCTTGCGATCGAGCGCACATCGAGTAATCCGCTGGCGGTCACGCTAGCTGTGGAACCGACGGCGCGGTCTATCGACGAGACCAGCGGCGCACGCGTGCACAACTACGAATTCGAAACCGTCGTCAACGCGGACCTCGAACTACTTAGAAATCGCCTCTATGCCGGCTTCAACCTGCTGTACGAACCCGAAGTCACCTGGGCTTCGACGGGAGAGGTCGAACGTGAAGCGA
>JAICIT010000446.1 GCA_025960445.1 Bradyrhizobium sp.
ACGGGCTGATGTTCCACCCCGAAGTGGTGCACACGCCAGATGGCGCCAAGCTGATCCGCAATTTCGTTCGCAAGGTCGCTGGCCTGACAGGCGACTGGACCATGCGTGCCTTCCGCGAAGAGGCGATCGACAAAATTCGCATGCAGGTTGGTAAAGGCCGGGTGATCTGCGGACTTTCCGGCGGCGTTGATTCCGCCGTGGCCGCGGTGCTGATCCACGAAGCGATCGGCGATCAGCTCACCTGCGTATTCGTCGATCACGGATTGCTGCGGCTCAACGAAGGCGCAACCGTCGTTGATCTATTCCGCCATCACTACAACATCCCGCTCGTTCATGTCGATGCATCCCAACAGTTTCTTGGCGAGCTCGCCGGCGTCAGCGACCCCGAGCAGAAGCGCAAGACGATCGGGCGGCTGTTCATTGACGTGTTCGATGTGGAGGCGAAGAAGATCGGCGGCGCCGAATTTCTGGCGCAGGGAACGCTCTATCCCGATGTGATCGAGAGCGTATCGTTCACCGGCGGACCATCGGTGACCATCAAGTCGCACCACAATGTCGGCGGCTTGCCCGCACGCATGAACATGAAGCTGGTCGAGCCGTTGCGCGAACTGTTCAAGGACGAGGTGCGTGAGTTGGGGCGCGAACTGGGGCTGCCGGAAATCTTCGTCGGCCGGCATCCGTTTCCGGGGCCGGGCCTTGCGATCCGCTGTCCCGGCGAGATTACGCGCGAGAAGCTCGACATCCTTCGCAATGCTGACGCGGTCTATATCGATCAAATTCGCAAGGCGGGCCTATACGACAAGATCTGGCAGGCCTTCGCGGTTCTGCTTCCGGTCAAGACCGTCGGCGTGATGGGGGATGGGCGCACCTACGAATATGTAGTTGGCCTGCGCGCGGTGACCTCGACCGACGGCATGACCGCCGATTTTTATCCTTTCGATATGAAATTCCTCGGCGAGACCGCCACCCGCATCATCAACGAGGTCAAGGGCGTCAACCGCGTGGTCTATGACGTGACCTCAAAGCCGCCCGGCACGATCGAGTGGGAGTGAGAAAAGGGCGGCGGCTGACTTCGGTCCGGTTCGAGCGCAACGAGCTAAGAAGCTGGTCGCGCTCCACGACAAGCGCCACGGCGAATGAGGCGATCCCAAACCGCTCGATCAATAGATATTGGTCCTTCCCGGTGCCACACGATTGCACCGAGGCGGAGGTGGTCACTCCTGGGCATTCCCATGCCTGGATTTTTGCTGCCGGATCGAGTGTCGAGTCCGAGGAGGCGGGAGAATTCTGTTTGGATGTGGAAATTTCTGCCCCGCTTGTGGGACTTATTGTAGCCTACAACGGCAGACTTATGCCGGAAAAGTTCGGGTGACACGATGAGCCGGTACTTTCATCAATGACTGGGCCAATGACAGCTAGTGATGAAGCACAAGTGCGCCTTGTTCTACAACGATGGGCGGCCTCAACTCGAAAGGGACAACACGACGAGGTCCTGGCGAACCATTGTCCGGATGTGCTGATCTACGACGTGCTCGCTCCGATGAAGTACGAGGGCGCCGCTGCGTATCGACAAAGCTGGGACGAATGGCAGCCGGCTACGCAAGGTGAAGGGCAATTCGAGTTGGAGGACCTGTCTGTCACGGCCGGCGCAGACGTGGCGTTTGCCCACTGTTTCATCAGGTGTGGTGGTGTCCTACCCAATGGCAAGATGTTCGAGGATCTGGTTCGCGCGACCTTCTGTTTGCGCAAAGTATCTGGCTCGTGGAAGGTGGCGCACCAACACATCTCAAAACCCATCCAGGTCGCGGGCGGCTAGCGACTGCTGAGGTGGCCCGGCCGTCAGGGTGCTTGGGAGTGGGTGCTATGAGATTTCTTTACTGTAGCGCACCAGATACGATGTTGCTTGCGATAGCACTTGAAGGAAGTCTGGGTTGCTAGCACCTCACTTCCATTCGAATCCGCGCTGCCCCATGTCAGCGCATTTTCACGGCTCGTAGTTTCCTGTTGGCCGTGTGAATTCGAGTTTTGTTGGTAGTGTCCGAGCGACTCTTCGCGTGATCGATGAAGGCTCGCAGTTTCGGCATCATTTGATGGCGGCTGGGATAGTAGAGAAAGACGCCCGGCCCCATCGGTGCGAACGGCTCCAAAACGTGCATGAGTTTGCCGGCTTTCACCGCCCCAGCAGCGATCGGCTCAGGCACTTGCGCAAGCCCCATACCCTCCGCGGCCGCGCCAAGAATGGTCGGAAAGTCATGGGCGATTAGCGGTCCCGAGACAATCGCCTCGATTGGCTTGTTGCCGTTGACGAACGACCAGGACCCCATCGACCCGTTCGAGCGGCGAATGCGTAAGCAAGCATGCTGACGTAGATCGTCGATACGCTCGGGCCGTCCTCGCCGGCGTAGATACTCGGGGCTGCCGACGACCACGAACTTGAAGGGCGGCGTCAGCCGCACCGCGACCATGTCTGCTGCGATGAATTGGCCGAGCCGGATGCCGGCATCAAATCCTCCGGCCGCGATATCGACGAGTTCCTCACTCGCGGCGATCTCGACTTCGACCTGGGGAAAGGCTTCGCAGAAGGATGCGATCAGTGGCTCCAGCAGGATCGGCACTACCGCCCGCGGCACGGTGAGGCGCAACAGTCCGGCGGGCCGCTGCCCAAGGTCACGGGCGACGTCGCTTGCGGCGACAAGCTCCTCGAAAGCGGGCCTTGCGCGCATGTGAAATCGTTCGCCCGCTTCGCTCAGGCCGACACTGCGCGTGGTGCGGAGGAAAAGTGCCGCGCCGACACGTGCCTCGAGTGCGCGTACTGCTTGGCTCATCGCAGATGGCGTCACCCCGAGTTCCGCCGCCGCTTTGCGAAAACTGCGGTGCCGGGCAACGCTCAGGAACGCTTCTACGCCGTCGAGCGCGCCTTGCCTGACTGTGAAGTTCCGCTTCATAACCCATCGACATTATCGGGAATAGTCGCTCGTTGAAAGCGGTCTTACATTCGAATTGCAAATCAGGAGCATCGTTGATGTCGATCTCAAACATTCGCGACATCCTGGCGATCTCAACGAACGATGGTGACCGCCGTGATCGGAAAAACGAGACCATTGAAATCAATCCGTAACGTCGTCTTGGCACTCACACTAGCTTTGATAGGGGCTACTTCCATGACCCATTCATCTCTTGCCCAAGCACAAGCCACCTTGCCCGCAACCACCGCGGTGATGGTCATCCTTACGGTGAAGGCAGGCGTGACACGCGAGCAAGTCATGACCGTAATGCCAGCTGAAATCCGGCAGACCGTGCAGCTCTATCTCAATGGGAAGATTCGTGAGTGGTATTCGCGTGGCGATGGTCGCGGAGTCGTCCTCGTGCTGGATACCAAGGATGTTGCTGAGGCGCAGACGATCATGGAGGGCCTTCC
>JAICIT010000447.1 GCA_025960445.1 Bradyrhizobium sp.
TCTTCGGCAGAGTTTCGCGAGCGCCCGCGCTGCCGAAGCTTCCGCTCCATCGAGCCGCAAGCAGTCGGCGTCGACCCGATCGGATTCAGCAAAGATCGCTGATCGCAAGCGCGCAAATTGAGCAAGCAGACGGTCACGTGTGCCCGCCTGTTGCCAAGGCGGGACAATAATTCGCCGATAGTGGTCCTAACTTTCAGACGCCAAAGTGAGATGGATCACATTTGCTTTTCATAACTTGGCGCAAGATGCCATTCACCGGATGGCGCGAGCCGATTTGATGTCCGGTTTCGGCAAGGCCGTCAGCGTCATACTGCGCCGACGGCCTTGTGTTTTGGAGGACCTGAATTTCGCGTCCGAGACATTTAGCATCCGTCCGGGCTCGAACCTGCTGTCTTGCGCAGCCTTGGGGCCAGTTCTGGGCCGGAACGATTTCCGTCGGGGGCGATTGAACCGCATGCTTGCGGTGCAGGAGGCTGGCCGATCGTGCGCAAATTGATCGCCTTTGACGATGACACGTTCGACAAGCTCAAGCAGCTCGCGCGCGACAGGATGGCGAATTTTCAGGAATTGGCGGATGAAGCCTTTGGCGATCTGCTTAGGAAGCACGGCGTCCCGGTCGACCTCAAGGACGCGCTCCGAAAGAGCGCCGGAATTAGCAAGACACCGGTGAAGGATCACGCCAGATCGAGGACATCGAGGAAGGCTAGATCATGAGCGATCCCGATCCGTTTGATGAGGGTCAGCGCGCGGCGCGAAAGAACATTCCGGCGGAAGCCAACCCCTATCGCGATGGCACGGAGCAACATTCGCTCTGGATGGCTGGTCATGAGAGCGTTGCCGGCCCCGCGGAAGCGGGCGAGTCCGAAGATAGCTGAAGCTTGTTCAACCGATCTTCTTCAAGCCCTTTTTGAATCGCGGTCCGTTGGCGACGTAGAATTTTGCAGCACCCCCCATTGCCGCCACCTGGGTTGGTTCAAGCGTGCGGATCACCCGCGCTGGCGCGCCGATGATCAGGGAGTACTCGGGAAACTGCTTGCCTTCGGTAATCACCGCACCGGCACCGACGATGCTGCCGCGGCCAATTCGTGCACCGTTCATGACAATCGAACCCATTCCGACCAGCGCGCCATCTTCCAGCGTGCAGCCGTGCAGGATGACGTTGTGGCCGACCGTGCAATTCTTTCCAATCGTCAGCGGAAAACCCGGATCGGTGTGGCAGGTCGAATTGTCCTGCACGTTGGAATTTTCACCAATCTCGATCCACTCGTTGTCGCCGCGCAACACGGCGCCGAACCAGACGCTGGCCGCGTTGTGCAAGCGTACCTTGCCGATCACCGTGGCGGTGTCAGCGATAAACCAGTTCCCATCCGCCGGAAGTTGGGGCGCCTGCCCGTCAAGTTCGTAGATCGCCATCTTCGGAAGTCTCCTGTTTGCGGAGACTTTGGCATAGCCGGTTCACTCAGGCCAGCAGTCCGGCAGCGCGCAGGGTCATCAGGAAGAACGTGCCTGACATCATGCTCCAGAACCCGGCCAGTACGGTCGCCATCATCACGAACTCGAAACGGCGGCGCTCGATGCGCGCGCCGCGCAGCGTGTTGCGCATGATGATGAACGGCGCGGCGAATACCAGGAAAGCAACGGCGGCGAAACTCCGGGGCGCAACTCCATCCTGCAGCAGGCCGAAACCCGCCTGTTGCTGCAGCAGCGCCTGGTATCCGCTGGTCAGGGCGCCGGCGAGCGAAAAGCCGATGCAAAGGGAGAACAGGGAATTCAACGCATCAGGCGACATCGCAAAAGCTTCCGCTACACGGCCAATCTCCATTGCTTCGCAAAATCGCGCGGCCGCCGCCACATCATCCTTAAGGAAGGGTTAACGGCACTTGCCGCCCCAGTTGGCGGCGCATGGGTTGCGATCCGCTCAAAGCTTGTGAAAGCGTACGACAACTCGCTCCCGCATGGCATATTCGCCTGTGATTCGGCCCCGCTGCCCCCGCGTACACTCATAGTGCTCCGCTCATGACATTGTTTTCGATTGCCCAGCACCATGCGCGCGATTCGCGTGGGCGTTCGCATGGTCACATCATTTCGATCACCGTGGCAGGCGCGCTGGCGATGGCCGCGGTTGCATTGGTCGCGTATCTGTTGTGGCCGACCTGGATTCCGGAAGACCCCGGCGCCCCGGCATCGCTGCCGGTCAGCATCGGAGGCACACTGTTCAATGTGCCGACGGCGGCGGTTCGCATGAAAATCCAGCGCCATTCGGGGTCGCAGGAGCGCGTCGACCTCAGCTTCAATTTTCCTTCGCTCGAGCCCCCCGGCGCAACGAAACATTTGAGCGGCGATGCGGCGGGCGAACCGCTGCCACCCATCGACCGCATCTTCCTGTCGATCACCGCGCATCACGACGCCATGGCGCCGGATACGCGGGTGCGCACGATCTATCCGCGATACCTCGAAGAACAATCCCGCCGCGGTCCCGATGGGCTGACGATCCAGGCGTTTCGCGAGGGCACGCCGTACGGCCGTGAAGACCTGTTCCTTGCGAGTGAACCGAGCCTCGCGGCCCGTTGCAGCCGCGACGCCGCTACACCTGGAATGTGCCTGAGCGAACGTCGCCTCGCCGGTGCCGATCTTACGTTTCGATTTCCACGGAGCTGGCTTGTAAGGTGGCGCGAAGTCGCCGGTGCGATGGACCGGCTGGCGACGCAATTGCACGGCCCGCGCGAGTGAGCGCTATTCCGCCGGACCTGCCGCTCGCGAGCAACAACGGCGATCTAGCAAGCAATACCTCAACCCTGCTCGACGAGATCGTCCTCGAGGATGGCCATCTGGAACTGGAATGAACGGTCGTCGTCTTCATCATCGACGAACAACACGCCGATGAACTCCTCTCCGATATAGACCTCAGCGGAATCATCTTTCTTCGGCCGCGGCACCACGCGGATTTTGGGATTGCCAAACAGACGCTTGAGATAGGCGTCGAGCTTCCTGACTTCCTGAACGTCCACGACAGTCTCCAATAGGATTCGAGGTTTCGAGAGGGTTTAGGACGAGACGAAGCGAACCGCTAGTCCAACTTGCATAAATGTCCGCGCCATTCCGACGGTTGCATGGCCCGACGACATCAACGCCCCGGCTAGTGCGAAAGCCTCACAGCCCGATGGCGTTGAGCATCTGGTCCATGGTGCGCGATGGCTCGGCGCAGCCGGCCTCGCCCACAATTCTGGCGGGGACGCCCGCCACTGTCACGTTGTGCGGCACTGGCTTCACGACCACCGAACCGGCGGCAATCCGGGCGCAATGGCCGACTTCGATGTTGCCGAGAATTTTTGCGCCCGCTCCAATCAATACACCGCGGCGGATCTTGGGATGGCGGTCCTCGTTTTCCTTGCCGGTGCCGCCGAGCGTGACA
>JAICIT010000448.1 GCA_025960445.1 Bradyrhizobium sp.
CGATAAGTTTCCGAAACATGAAGGCCCCCGTTTTGGGAAAAGGAATCGCTCCGCCGAGCGAGCTGAAATCCGCGGAGAGCGGATCTGATTAAATTTCGCCGAACGAAATCGAGCGAAATTAAATCGTTATTACTCGGGTTTTCAACCGACTTAAATGGTGAAAATGTGGCAACCAAAGGACAGTTGCGCAGGTCACCCCTGCGCGACAGGCATAGTTACTATTTAATATTAATAACTGAGCTCGAATATTACGTGAGAATGGGCGATTACTGGCGCGCTACAAGATCTTTCGCAGGCAAGACGCTGAATATTGAGCGGCCTACTGTGTCGAGCGCGATTAGTGCAGGAAGACAGCTGGCCCAAAGCTTACGCAGCGCGTCCTGGACAGGAGGAACCTGGGTGCGCGCAAGCGGCTTCTAGTCAGTTCGCTTTGCCCGCCTTGCAGAGTCCCAATTCCGAAGCTCGACGTGGCGCATCGCACGTACGGATGCTGTTCGATAGAAATGCAATTTGCGTTAGATGACTGAAGCGGTTGTTCAGAAGAAACGACCAGCGAACCAACCGGATTTCCGTTGCGAGGCTGTCCCTTCGCCTCTTTAATGCCAAGGTGTGAGTTTCCGGCGAAGAGGGAGGAAGGGGATCGAAATGAAAAAGATTGTCATGGCTGCTGTCATCGGCATGGCGTTCACGCTGGCGGCTTGCGGGAAAGAGCCGGGCCCGAAGGGGGACACCGGTCCACAGGGTCCGGCGGGACCGCAGGGAGCACAGGGCTTGCAGGGTGTTCCCGGTCCGCAGGGGCAGCAGGGCCCGCAAGGTCCTCAAGGGCCACAGGGCGCGCCCGGACCTAAAGGCGATGTGGGGCCGGCAGGCCCTTCCGTCAGATCTGTGCAGGCGGACGGCGCCGTCAGTTGCGATGCGAACGAGCTCTTGGTGTCAGTGTTCTGCCCCAGCGGCGGCGCGCCAGACGGACCCAAATGCGGCACGAACCCGACCGTGGGTCTCTGCCTCAAGAAGCCCTAGGGGATGCGGCTCGAGAACAGATTTCGCGCCTGCATGGTGCACGACATGCGGGCTGATTTTCGGCCTCGCCACGTGAGAAGCCAAGGCGCGAATGTTGCGCTCAGCCGTTGTCAACGCGTCCAAATGCTCGGGTGTGGCCGGTGAGGAGAGCTGAACAATTCTCAGCTCTTGGGCGCAGACGCATGTGAACCAAAGAAGCGCCACCACTTCAAAGACAGAGACCTATTCGCTTCGAATCCGGACGTCCTCGAGAGATTTCCCTCGCGCAAGTAGGTCACGCATCCAATGTGGCTGCCTGCCGCGACCGGACCAAGTCTGATGCGGCGGCTCCGCGTTTCGAAATTTCGGGTGAACGATACGGTAACGGCGATACGGGCCTGAGCGGTTTAGAGCTTTGCCCTCCAGTTTATCGATAAGCTTTTCAATCTTCGCTTTTTTGGCCCGCATGTTGGCCGACAAGATGGAAGCGATCTGCTCGTGAAGCGCCCAAAGCTCATCAATGGAAATGGATTTCAGGTCGATCTTGTTGTCTTTGCTCGCCGTTGCGAGGATTTGCTGGAGGATATTCGAATCCTCTTGACGTCCATAGCGGCTCATGGGTGCTCTCGTTTGGATTGTGTCCTCAACAATTAGGCGCTCGTTGAAAATTCCGCGTCCTCCGAACGGACCACATCCATCCGAATCTCAGGGTTTGCCCCCATCACAGAAGTGTAAACAGCGCCGCCAGGAGAGCGACATTTAATATTGATTTTATTGCCTCTGCTCCGCTTGCACTTAATTACTTGTTCCACATCTGGAACACGGCTACGCTAGGCTGATATTCGGGTTCCGTGAGGTTTGCGGGGTGCAATGAATATTAGACGCAAGGAATTTATTGCCGAGATCAGACGTCTCAAGCGTGAGCTTGCCGACGTAAGCGGTCGGCTTGGCGAACTGGAAGAATTGGCAAATCCAACGCACTCAATCGCAACGATTGCAACGATTGTTCCCGAAGCGAATCCGTTTGACGAAGACGAGAATAGCTTTGCAGCCAAGGTTGCATCCGGCATGTCGAAAGTCCGGTCGAACAAATAAACCAATTTGACCGGCGCCAGTCGCAGGGGCGGTTGCGCGTCCCCCGTACTCACGTCAATGCAGATGCGATCCACCATCGCTCCAATCGCATTAACCTTTCATTAAGCAAATCGCTGCACTCTCGTGCCAGGTCGCGATGGAACCGGGATCGAGCCGGCAGTCGCAAGACGAAGCCGACGGCGTAACGCCCGCCGGCTTTTTCTGTGGGGGACGCGGTTACCAGCGGCGGCGACGGACCCGCACCACGGCCTCCAGCTTGGGCAAGTTAGGTTTGGCCTACTCGGTTGTTGGGCTATCGGTCCTAAGCGCGCACGTGCCGCTTAAGGATTCGGGAGGCGAGTTCCAACTGAATTTAGCCGGCCCGATAGGCGTCAAAAGCATGTGCGACGAAAACGCCGACGCTGACGAATACGAGGACTGAAGTAACGACGTCTGTAATCACGTTGGTATCCAACAAAGAGAGGGCGTGAGGAACTCGCATTTTCTAAATGCCGAGGGCCGGCACGTTTCTCAAACTCCCGACAGCAGCGTACGTTCCCAACCCAAGCGCCGATCAGCGGACAGTCAGGCCGGAGCCGGACAGGTGCCGTCGCGGAGTCATGGCGTGGCAAGCCGGCCAGCGATTTTGGTGCCGGCAATAGTGGTTCTGAGATACTGGCGGTAAATCAGGTTGAGGAGGGCGGCTAACATGGGCGACCCCATTGGTTTGATCCGCCTGCACCCTAGGCCGCGTATGTTTCAGGAATGCTTCGCCGCGGGCCAAAATGGTTTCGTGGCCAGGTCGCGGAACGGTGACCACGCGCCAAGCCTCAACGGGCGGCGGCCGTGGAGGCCAGCGGACTCGGCCCGACGGGATTTTCAGTAGGTGCGAACGTCGCGCTCGCCGTAGCAGGTTTGCGGGTCGCGAATAGTCCCGGCCTGCTTGATGCGGCTTTTCGTCTTGCAGTCGTCCTGTCGTGCTTCTGGACTCTCGGTCAGGTGATTCACGGCCGTATTCCGTTGAGTGTGATGGTCGAGACACAGACTTTGCAGGGCCGATTCATTACGCTCTGTTGCTTCGCAACGGGCTTACGTGGGGGATTCGTGAACAAATTTCTGATCGCTGCCTTCCTGATCGCAGTAAGCACCGTGTCCGCCGACGCGGCCGATCTGGGGGCGCGCCCCTACACGAGGGTGCCCGCAGTTTATGCTGGCTATGACTGGAGCGGCTTTTACGTCGGCGGAAATGTGGGAGACGCACTAAGCCGCAACTGCTGGAGCAACACCGTTTTTCTTGGCGTCGCAACCGTGCCGAGCTTTTCCGAAGGCTGCAG
>JAICIT010000449.1 GCA_025960445.1 Bradyrhizobium sp.
ACTGGGCGATTTGCGTGCAATTGATCGCGGTCAGCACCGGACTTGGATTGCTGGTTCCGCCTTTGACGTCCGCGCTGTTGGGCAGCGTCGACAAATCACGGTCGGGTATTGCCGCTGGCATCCTCAACGCGACTAGGCAAACCGGCAGCGTGCTCGGCGTCGCCTTGTTCGGTTCGTTGATCGGGCAGTCCAGCGGATTTGTGAGCGGCGTACATGCGTCGCTCATTATCTCGGCGGGTCTGCTGCTCGCGGCCGGCGTGGCAATCTGCTGGGGCGCTATGGCCCAGCAGCAAACGACGGCGACCGGCGATGCCCGCTGAGCTCAGGTCTTGCGCAGGGCGAAGTGGGTGCCGCAAAAGGCCATTGCCGCGCCGAGACATAGTGCGGCGAGACCGGCGAGGACGCCGGAGAAGGTCGGAATGGGAGTCGGCGCGGAAGCCGCTTGTCCCGCGCCTGCCAGTACCAGCACGCCGACCGCCACCAGGAATTGACGCACTCGTGGTGGAATTCGCCCCGACACGGCGTGATGCATTACGCTGGCGGTGAAATAGCCGCCGGAGAAGCCTACCGTCGCTGTTAGCCACCATGCCACGGCCGCGCTCGCGGGCATCAACTGGCCGACATCGGACCGCCACAGCCCACCGAGGTCGAGGCCAAAGCGGGCGCCGAGCATGTGCACGGCGAGCGCCAGCAGCACCCCCGAAACCAGCGCGGTCGCGAGAATCAGAGGACGTGGAAAATAGGTCGTCTCGGCCATGCCCGGCTTGTAAGGTAAAGCCGCCGGTGTGTGCAAGCCGACGCTGTGAACTGTGAGTTGGAGCTGTTGAATTTTCTCAAATCGCCGCCGGAACAGGTGACAACGTCACCGCGCGCATCCTCAAGCCGCTACTCCTACAAGGCCTCGCTGATCGGGGCCGCGCATGAGTTCGAACTCACCGATAATGGGTTGTCGTGGCAAGCCGGCAACAAGTCAGGTCGTTGGCCCTATACGGATATCTCCGCGATCCGGCTCTCATATCGGCCGGTGTCGATGCAGTCGCGCCGCTTTCGGGCCGATGTCGAATCGGACGGTCAGCGTATCGCGATACTTTCGACCACCTGGCAGACGGTCACATTGATGTCGCCCCAGGATCGGGAATACCGCGACTTCATCACTGAGCTTCACGCGCGCATGGCGCAGTCTGGAAGCAAGGCCGCGCTGATTAGGGGCGTCGGACCCTGGACCTATGCCGCGGGAGTAGCCGTGCTCGCGCTGGTCGGGATCGCAATCGCCGGACTTCTGTTGAGAGCTATGTTGACGGGCGCATACATCGGTGGCCTGTTTCTCATAGGCTTCGCTGCGCTGTTTACGTGGCAGATCGGCGGGTTCGTCGTGCGCAATCGGCCCGGCGAATACACGTTCAGCGATTTGCCGAAATCGTTGCTGCCTTAGCCAATTTTTTGAATATCTTGCTCTAGTGGCGGACCACCAGAACCGAGCACTTCGCGTAACGTACGACATGGCCGGCGTTGGAGCCGAGAAAATAGGTCCGCATCGCCGGCCGATGCGATGTCATCACGATCAGATCGGCATGGAACTCGGCGGCCTCCTCGAGGATCTCGTGATAAATGCCTCCTTGCCGCACTGTCGTGGAGATGCGGGACGGTTCGATTCCGGACTCGCGGGCCACGATAGCGAGCGCCTCCTCGGAGGTCTGGCGTTGCTGCACGTCGAAATCGGGCGGCACATATTCGGCCAGCATCACCGGCGTCATCGGCAGCACGTTCAAAAGGCGGACCGTGCCGCTGTAAGTCGAAGACAGCGTCGCCGCGGTCGCAATCGCGGGTTTCGCCAGATCAGTGTCGGCAAGATCGATCGGGACCAGAATGGATTTGAACATTTGCTGCCTCCCTGTCCGCGGTCAGCCTAGCATAAGTTGACGGATTGGCGACGCCGCGCGATCCTCATCCTGAGGGCGGCCTCTGGGCCGCGTCTCGAAAGATGAGGCACCATCGATGCTCATGGTTCGAGACGGCGCAAGCGCGCCTCCTCACCAGGAGGGGCAAAAGTTTTATCGCTTGCTAGGGGCCAACTCAGCGGTCCGCATCCATGCCCGGAGTTGACAGCTACTCGTCCGAAGCGTGCTTCAGAAGTTTGGGACTGACGAACAGTACCAAGCGGCCGCGACGGAATGCCACGTCGTTCCAGTCACCGATGGAAAAGTCAAAGACCGCCAGGCCCGACGTCGGCAGGTTGTCAGCAAGGGCGTTGCGCCCCGCCGTGTCGCCGCTGCCGGCGAGCGCCAGCGCCAGTTCGTGCATTCCCGGGTTGTGGCCGACCAGCATGAGCCGCCGCGGATCAGGTTCGGATGCTTCGCGGATGATCTGCAGAAGCTGGGAGGGTTCGGCGCCGTAAAGTTCCGGCACCAGCTCAACCTGCGGCTTCGGAGCCAGATCTTTCATAACTTCCCAGGCAATTTCCCAGGTCTGATGGGCCCGGGTCGCGGGCGAAACCAGCACCAGATCGGGAAAGGGCGGATGCCGGCCAATCCAGCCGCCGATCTCGGCGGCGTCGTGGCGGCCACGATTATCGAGACGCCGGTCCTGATCGCGGCCAGACGGCGCGTCATGTTCAGTCTTGGCGTGACGCAGCAGCATCAAACGGCGCATGGCGCAATCTCGATTCGTTTCAAGTCCGCGCATTAATCTACAGACAGCTTGACCAGACAAGGTGACAAGCGCCGGTTCGGTCCGTAAGAAAATGGTATGAGCGACACTTCCACAAACAACACTCCTGAAAACAAGTCCATGCGATCGGACGACGCGGACTTGCCTGGGTACTCCCGGCTTTCGTTCGATCTGGATGTCGACATCGCCGTGATCGGTGCCGGGCTCGCCGGACTTACCGTCGCATTGGAGGCCGCCCGGCTTGGCGCCAGCGTGGCGGTGCTCGAAGGCCGGCAAGTTGGCTGGAATGCCTCCGGCCATCAACTCGGCACGGTGATGCCGGGCTATAGTCTTCCGATCGCCGATCTGATTGCGCGCATTGGCTTCGAAGACACCCGCGAACTCTGGGCTTTGTCGAAGGAAGGCGTCGAATATGTTCGGGCCCACGCGAGCGAGGAGTTGATTCCCGGGATTGCACTGAGCGAGGGCGCCCTCGAACTATCGAACGTCGATGTAGGGGATCGACTGATTGCACGCTTGCAAATGCTCGGCGAGGATTTTGATACCGATGTGGAGGGTTGGCAGGTCGAGCGCGTGCGCGCCGAGATCAAGACCGATCGCTATTTCCATGGCGTGTATTATCCGAAGGCATTCCAGATCGACGGTCGCAAGTACGTGCACGGCCTGGCCGCGCTGGCGCGGCGCGCGGGCGCACGGATTTTCGAGGATACGCCCGCCGTCAGCATCGACGCCTCCGGCAT
>JAICIT010000450.1 GCA_025960445.1 Bradyrhizobium sp.
AGATCATCGGGGCGGCCGTAGACACCGTCGGGCGCATACCACAGCACGCCATCGTAACCCCAGTTGCGCGCTCCGGCGAAATCCGCCAGCGGCATCAGCTCCAGTGCGGTGACGCCAGTCGCCACCAGATGATCGAGTCTGCCGATCATGGCCCTGTAGCTACCTTCTTCCGTGAAAGTGCCGACGTGGGTTTCGATCAAGACGGTTTCGTGCCATGGCCGCCCGCGCCAGTCCGACGCGCGCCAGCGATAGCTTGAGTGATCGACAACTTCGCTGGGTCCCGAAACGTCATCGGGCTGAAAGGCGGAAGCGGGATCAGGAACATCGATCTCATCATCGATCCTGAATTTGTAGCGCGCGCCAGCCTTAACGCCCGCGATGTCGGCGCGAAACCAGCCATTCTCCTGGCGTCGCATTGGCTGCGGAGCTGTCAGCACTACGTCCACGCGTTTCGCTGCTGGCGCCCAAAAATGAAAGGTGGCGCCGTCTGCCGTTAATTGCGCGCCGAATTGCTGCTCATTCATGCCAAACCCGCAAAGGCGAGGACTGAACGGGCAGGCGCTTTTGCCTCTTCTCCCGATCCGAAGTGCCTGACCTGTTGCTTAACGTCGACGGTGTTCAATAGTTGCTGCCAGGCCTTGTATTCCGGCAGCTTGGGCAGTTTGAACGGAATATCATCGGGTGCGGCATTCAACACGATGAAGAGCGGCTCGCGCTGTTCGGTCGGGCCGAGCACATAGGAGAGAAACCTGCTCTCAGGGAAATTCCAGTCTGCTTGCTTCATCTCCTCGGCGGTTGGTGTCAGCCACAATACACCGTACGAGCCGTCCGGCCGCCGTCCCTCAAGCCAGCGCTGAGAACGTAGTTGCGGAAAGCGCCGTCGCAGCTCGATCATGCGGCCGATGAAGTCGGTGAGGTCATCGCCTTCGCGACCGAGGCCTTCCCAACCCACCCAGCCGATTTCGTTATCCTGGCAATAGGCGTTGTTGTTGCCGAATTGCGTGTTGCCGACCTCATCTCCCGCCAAAATCAACGGCAGCCCCTGCGCCAGCAGCAGACAGGCGAGTTGATTTTTGCGGAGCTGGCGTCGGAGCGCGAGGATGACGGGATCGTCGGTTGGCCCTTCGTGACCGCAATTGTTGCTGTGGTTGTCGTTCGAACCGTCGCGATTGTCCTCGCCATTAGCCTCGTTGTGCTTCTCGTTGTAGCTAAACAAATCCTGCAGCGTGAAGCCGTCATGGACGGTGATGTGATTGACACCTGCGCGGGGCGTGCGGCCGTCGTGATTGTACAGGTCCGACGAGCCCGTCATGCGGCTCGAGACTTCGCCGATCAAGCTGCCTTCGCCGCTCCAGTATCGACGCATGGCGCTGCGGTAGCGGTCGTTCCATGTCGACCATTGCGATGGAAATGCGCCGACTTGATAGCCGCCGAGTCCCAGGTCCCAGGGTTCGGCAACGAGCTTTACGGAGGCGAGAACCGGGTCCTGCCGTACTGCCGTGAGAAAGGGACTATTGCGGTCAAAACCGTTCGGGCCGCGTCCCAGCGTAGTGGCGAGATCGAATCGGAAGCCATCGACGTGGCAAACCTCGACCCAGTAACGTAGGGAGTCCATCACCATTTGCAGCACACGCGGATTGGTCAGATTGACGGAGCTGCCGCAGCCGGTGAAGTCGTCGTAGTAACGAGGATTATCCTTCATCAGCCAATAGTAGGATGCATTGTCGATCCCGCGGAACGACAGCGTCGGACCAAGATGGTTGCCTTCCGCGGTGTGATTGTAGACAACGTCGAGTATCACCTCGAAGCCGGCGTCGTGCAGCCGCGCCATGGTGGTGCGGAAGGTGTCGAGCGAGTTGTCCTGCGCGTAGCGCGGTTCCGGCGCAAAGAAGCACAGGGTGTTGTAGCCCCAGTAGTTCGACAGCTTCCTTTCCACCAGCATGCGGTCATCGATGAAGGCGTGGATCGGCAACAGCTCGATCGTGGTGATGCCGAGCCGCTTGAAATGATCAATCATCGCGGGCGACGAAAGACCGCCATACGTGCCGCGCAGGTTGGGTGGAACGTCTTCGCGCTTCTGGGTCAACCCCTTGACGTGGGCTTCATAGAAGATGGTGTCTTCCCAGGCGATAGAGGGACGCATCTCACGGCGGCCCCAGTTGAACGTCTCATCGACCACGACGGCTTTGGGCATCCCGCGCGCGTTGTCGCGCCTATCGAACGACAGATCCTCGCGCGGGCTCCCGGTGCGATAACCGAAATGCGCATCGCTCCACACCAGCCGGCCGGCCAATCGCCTGGCATAGGGATCGAGCAGAAGCTTGTTGGGATTGAAGCGGTGGCCATGCTCGGGCTCATACGGCCCGTGAACCCGATAGCCATAGAGCTGCCCGGGCGAGACGTCATTTAGATAGCCATGCCAGACATCCTCGTTGCGCTCAGGCAATGCGATGCGTTCGAGCTCGCGACGTCCCTGGCTGTCGAACAGGCAAAGCTCGACCTTTCGCGCGTTGGCGGAGAAGATTGCAAAGTTGGTTCCGCGCCCGTCCCAGCTTGCACCGAGCCGCGAGAAGCTTCCGGCGGACAGTCGCATGTGTCAGGCTTCCGGTACGAGGAAAGTGGCGGCCAAAGGGGGGATCGTGAGTTCAATCTCCGGGACGAGGCCCTCCAATGCCTGGACCTCTCCAATGTTCCCGACATTGCTGCCGCCGTAGTGCGCCGAGTCCGAATTGAACACCTCGCGCCATTTGCCGGCAAATGGCACCCGGATCCGGTAATTGTAATAAACATTCGGCGAAAAATTGAGCACCACCAGGCAACGCGCGCGCGCGTGCTCGCCCTTCCGTATCCAGGCGAACACGTTGCGATTGGCATCGTCGGTGACGACCCATTCAAAGCCGCCTCGATCGCAATCCAGTTCATGCAAGGCCGGCTGCGTACGATAGAGCCGATTGAGATCGCGGATGAGATTTTGGATGCCGGAATATTGAGGCTGTTCGAGCAGGTGCCAATCCAGCGAGCTGTCGTGGTTCCATTCGCGCTCCTGCGCGAATTCGCAGCCCATGAACATCAGCTTCTTCCCGGGATGACCGAACATGAAAGAGTAATAGACGCGCAGATTCGCAAAGCGCTGCCAATCATCACCGGGCATGCGCCCGAGGATGGAGCGTTTGCCATGCACGACCTCGTCATGTGAAAGGGGGAGGATGAAATTTTCCGAAAACGCGTAGTGCAGGCCGAACAGGATGCTGCCGTGATGATATTTGCGGTGGATCGGATCCTTGCTGACGTAATCCAGCGTGTCATGCATCCAGCCCATATTCCACTTGTAGCCAAACCCAAGCCCGCCAAACTCGATCGGCCGCGACACTTGCGGCCATGCGGTGGATTCCTCCGCCGCTGTG
>JAICIT010000451.1 GCA_025960445.1 Bradyrhizobium sp.
CAGATGCCGGATCAGCGGCGGCACCCCATGAGCCTTCATGACAGGCAATTGTGGATCGAGATGGCGCGCCGCCAAGGCCGCGATCTCGGCCACTGCATCATCCTTTATCATGGTGTCGAAGCGTGCATCGATCCGCGCGTAAAGCTGGTCGCGATCAGGTGCCAGAAACACCGCGGTGAACGTGCCCGGCGGCAGCAGCGGCGGCAATCCATCGCGATGCCAGTCACCAAGAGAGCGACCGGTGGCCTCAATGACTTCGAGCGCGCGCGCGATGCGGGTTCGATCGCGCGGCTTCAGGCGTTCGGCGGATTGCGGGTCGCGCCGCACCAGCTCGGCGTGCAGCGCCTCGACGCCATCACGCTCAAGCCTTGCGCGCACGCCTTCGCGAATTTCGGGCGGAATCGGCGGCACGGCTGAAAGGCCCCGCGTCAGCGCCTTGAAATAAAGCCCGGAGCCGCCCACGAAAATAGGTAGCTGATTTTGCACGCGCGCCTCCGCCAGTGCCGCTGAGGCGTCACCTACCCACGCGCCCACCGAGAAGTTCGCGGCGGCATCAACATGGCCATAAAGCCGGTGCGCGACGCGCGCCTCCTCCGCCAAGCTCGGCCGCGCCGTGATGATCCGAAGATCGCGGTACACCTGCATGGAATCGGCATTGATAATGACGCCGCGGGCTTTATCCGCGAACTCCAGCGCCAGCGCCGACTTGCCGCTGGCGGTGGGCCCTGCGATAAGCACGGCCTTGCTAACGTCTCGTTGCGAATTCACTCAGATGTCTCTCGTCGCCACGCTCATTTGCAATCCCGCCGACCCAGCGCTCGATAGCACGGTGGTGGACGGCGCGCGCGCCATTTTGCCTTCGCCCGGCCCGGCACAATGGTTATTCGACGAAGTCGCGGTCGATATCCCCTTCTCCGGCAGTGAAGATATTCGTGGCATCGAAAACCGCCTGCGTCAGGCGCGCGGCGATCTGCCGATCGACATTGTCGTGCAGCCTCAGTCCACCAGGCGCAAGAAACTTTTGCTCGCTGATATGGACTCCACGATGATCGGCCAGGAGTGCATCGACGAATTGGCGGATTTCGCCGGCCTCAAAGCCCACGTCGCACGGATCACCGACCGTGCGATGCGTGGCGAAATTGATTTCGAACCGGCGCTGCGTGAGCGCGTCGCGCTACTGAAAGGCATGCCGGTCAGCGTCGTCGATGAGGTTCTCGCCAAACGCATAAAACCGACCCCGGGCGGCCGCGAGCTGGTCGCGACCATGCGCGCGCATGGCGCCTGGACCTGCCTGATCTCGGGCGGCTTTACATTGTTTACCAAAGTCGTTGCTGAGTGGATCGGATTTCAGGAGAACCGCGCCAATCAGCTACAAGTCGAGGACGGCAAGCTGACCGGCGAAGTTGTCGAGCCGGTACTGGGCCGTGCCGCAAAGCTCGCAACGCTTATTGATCTGCGCGAGTCATTCGATCTCGACAATATCGACACGTTGGTGGTCGGCGACGGCGCCAACGATCTCGGCATGATCGAGCAAGCCGGCCTCGGGGTCGCCTATCATGCCAAGCCGGCCGTTGCCGCCTCCGCAGCGGCGCGGATCGAGCATGCCGACCTTACCGCGCTACTTTACGCGCAGGGCTATCGCCGGGACGAGTTTGTGAGCGGATAGTCCTTCAACTCGTTCAGGAACACCCGCTACACTCGCTAGCAACATCAGCGCGCCATTTCAGTGGCACGCTCATTGAACTTTCAGCGCCACAAAGCGCAACTCGCCCTCTGGATTGGACACCAGCAGCAGCACGGAATTCTTGCCGTCCTTTTTCAACTGATCGAGACGCTTCTTGACCTCGCCGGCATTGCTGACTGCCTCCTGCGCCACCTCGACAATGACATCGCCGGCGCTGAGGCGTTTGTCTGCTGCATCCGAACTACCGTCGACGTTCGTGATAATCACGCCCTTGACGCTGTCCTTGATCTTGTAGCGGCTGCGCAGGTCCTTGTTGAGCGAAGCGAGATCGAGCCCGAGCGCCTTTTGCGTCACCGGCTTTTCCGCGGGCTCATCCTTTTTAACCGAAGCTGGCACCGGCTTGGCGGTATCCTCAAGCTTCCCGAGCGTGACCTTTCTGGTTTCTTCCGCGCCTTTGCGGATGATGACGACGTCAACTTCCTTGCCTACCGCGGTATCCGCCACCACGCGCGACAGATCCTTTGGCTCCTTGATGTCCTTGCCGTCGAACTTGACCACGACGTCGCCAGGCTCGATCCCGGCAGGCTTGGCCGGACCCTTGTCCTCGACGCCGGCGATCAGCGCGCCGCGTGCGGGTTTGATGTTGAGGCTTTCGGCGATCTCGTCCGTGACCTGCTGAATGCGGACACCGAGCCAGCCACGGCGAAGCTCACCAAATTGGCGGAGCTGATCGACCACTCCCACGACCGTCTTGGAGGGTACCGCGAAGCCGATGCCGATCGAGCCGCCCGAGGGCGAGATGATGAGCGTGTTGACCCCGATCACTTCACCATCGAGGTTGAACAGCGGGCCGCCGGAATTGCCGCGATTGATGGCGGCGTCGGTCTGGATGTAATTGTCATAGGGACCGGAAGCGATATCGCGGTTTCGCGCCGAGACGATGCCGGCCGTCACCGTACCGCCGAGGCTGAACGGATTGCCGATCGCGATCACCCACTCGCCGAGGCGCAGCTTGTCGGAATCGCCGAACTTCACCGCGACCAGCGGCTTGGTCGGCTTGAACTTCAGCACCGCAAGGTCAGTCCGCTTGTCAACGCCGACCAGCTCGGCCTTGAACTTGCTGCCGTCGTTCATGATGACGTTGATCTCGTCGGCGTCCGCGATCACGTGATTGTTGGTGACCACGATCCCCGACGTATCGACGATGAAGCCAGAGCCGAGCGAGTTGGTCTTGCGCGGCGGCACTTCGCTGTTCTTGTCACCATTCCTGTTCGGACCGGCACCCGGGCCGCGGTGGTTCTTGAAAAAGTCGTCGAAGAATTCCTCGAACGGCGAACCCGGAGGCAAGCGCGGGATCGCGCCGCCGCCCTCGCCGCCAGGCCCCTTGGCTTCGACCGTCTGAGAGGTCGAGATATTGACCACGGCATCGATCACCTTCTCCGCGACGTCCGCGATACCGTCGGGGCCGCGCGCCAGCGCCGGCGCCGAAGCAAGAACGCTCATTGCACCAAAGCAGATCGCCGCCAGCGCGGGAAGCAGCAGGCGACGGCTCAGGGCTGGAATCGCACCGGTCATATCAGTTCTCTCTCTCGAAAAATCGTCGCGGGATTTGAAATCCACAGTGCGCCCGAACAGGGCGGCGGCGCAAGCATTTGCCCGGACATTCCATTGCAATAAGCCGGTTTGAATACGGCGAAAAGCGGG
>JAICIT010000452.1 GCA_025960445.1 Bradyrhizobium sp.
GCTGCAGCTCGATGAAAATCCGGAGATCGAGGTCACCGCCTTGTACTGGCACCTCGTCGATATCATCTGGATTTTTCTTTATCCCCTGATCTATCTGCCGGGGCGAGTCTCATGACCAACCAGAACAGCGCGAGCGCGAGCAAGCGTCCGACCACCGCGTGGAGACTGTGGCGTCGTAACGGCGTGATCTGGGCTGCTCTGTTGTGCCTGCTTTTCCTGAGTCTCGGTCTTGCTTATGTGCAAATGGGCCTTTTCACCCCAACCGTGGGCATTGTGATCGCGTTCATCAAGGCCAGTCTCGTCATCCTGCTTTTCATGGAGCTTGCGAGTTCGAAGGCATTGATCAAGCTCGCGGCGCTGGCGGGGTTGATTTTTGTGGCCACATTGTTCGCGCTAACACTGGCCGATGTGTTGGCAAGAGTTGGCGGCCAATGACGACGCCTTTGCTTCCACCAGCTTCCATAGGCGTCCCGCGGGTGACCCGCGAAGGACAATTGGATCGGCGGGAGGTTGCAGAAGAGTGTCCGGTGGCGCTGGTCTATGACGGGACCACGGCCGCAGTCGTGATGGCGACACCATCCAATCTGTCCGATCTTGCAATCGGGTTTAGCCTTACCGAGGGCATCGTCCGAAGCGCAGCCGAAATCCAGAACCTCGAAATTATTCCGAGCCACGCCGGTATCGAAGCGCGGATGTGGTTGACGGCCGATGTCGGCCGAAATTTCCAATCCAGACATCGACGGCTAATCGGCCCGACCGGATGTGGCCTTTGCGGAATTGAAAGCCTCGGTGAAGCTAACCGGCAACTGCCGAATCTGACCCGCGCCATCTCGCTTGCCCCGAGCCAGATCGGACAGGCCGTCGAAGCGCTTGCAAACGCGCAAACCTTGAACCGCACCACGCGCGCTACCCATGCAGCCGGCTTTTATTTGCCCGAGAACGGGCTCGTGCTCGCCCGTGAAGACGTCGGCCGGCACAATGCACTTGATAAATTGGCGGGTGCCCTCGCGGCGGAAAGGATTTCCGGCGGGACCGGCGCCGTCGTCCTGACCAGTCGGGTGTCTGTCGAGATGGTTCAGAAGACTGCCATGGTCGGATCGTGCATTTTGGTGGCCATCTCAGCGCCCACCGCGCTGGCGGTGCGAACCGCCGAGACATGCGGGATAACGCTAATCGGGATTGCGCGCGGATCGGCTTTCGAGATTTTCAGTCATCCGGACGCAATCGGCCGCGAGAAAAACGCCGGCTCGCAATCTGGATTGGAGTAGTCTGGCGGTGGTTTTTTCTTCGCAATGAGAGATGCCGCTGCGCTCAGGATTTTGCCGAGCCAGGTTCGGCGTGTTGACGGTGCTGCCTTGCCAGCACACCCGCCGGCAGGACGCTTGCGACACTCGACTGAATCTTGTTTTTCAGTCCGGTGACAACATCGCCATCACCGCGCATCATCGCATCAAAACCGGTCTTTGCGACTTCGGCCGCGTCGTCCTTTTTAGAGGTACCGATCGCGGTATCCATCATGCCTGCGCGTTCGAAAAATTTGGTTTCGGTGGCGCCGGGCATCAGACAGGTCACCGTAAGCTTTGTGTCGCGCAACTCTTCACGAATGGCGAACGAAAAGGAGTCCAGGAAAGCTTTGCTGCCGTTGTAAACGGCTTGGAAACTTCCCGGCGTAAATCCCGCGATTGAGCCGGTGATCAGGATGCGACCCGCGTTTCGGCGACGCATATCGTTTCCGACCTTGTGAATCAGATACACCGTTCCGGTGATGTTGGTATCGATCACCCGCCTTGCCTGATTGAAGTCCTGATCAAGGAACGCATGTCCGAGACCTCGACCAGCATTGGCCAGCAATGCATCGACCGGGCGGCCGATCCGCTTTGTGGCCTCATACAACCTGTCGACGCCTTCAATGGTCGAGAGATCGGCTTGTACAGTTTCGACCACTGCGCCCATGGCCCGCATTTCCGTTGCTGCCGTTTCGATTTCCGGCTCATCGGCTGCGATCAAGAGATCAAAGCTCTCACGCGCGCAGCATTTCGCCAGTTCCAAACCGATTCCGGTAGAAGCGCCGGTGACAACGGCAAATTGTCTGTTGGCTGACATAGCAGTCTCCTTGATTCTGGCGATAGCGATTTGGCTGCTAACGGTGGCCTGTGTGATGCGTTCCGGATCCTGCCTCCGACGCTCAATGGAACCAGTCACCGGTCCCGGAGCTTCTTACCCTCTGACAACCTTGTGCTGAATGCGAGAGGCTGAGTTTGAAAACATGAAATGGCCATGGCGCGAGTTCTGATCGGTACGTCGGGCTGGCACTATGAGTCCTGGCGCGGGCCGTTTTTTCCCAAGGGCCTGCCGCTGAAGAACCAACTCCAATATTATTCCAGCCAGCTCCCAACTACCGAACTCAACGGCGTGTTCTATCGCACGCCAACACCCGATGCGGTGAAAGCGTGGCGCGAGCAAACCGGCAACAATTTTGTTTTCGCCTGGAAAGCATCCAAATTCATCACTCACTGGAAGCGGCTCTCGGAGAAATCCGTGAACAGCCTCGAGCTGCTGGAAGATCGATTATCGCTATTAGGGCCGAAGGCAGGTCCTATCCTGTTTCAATTGCCGCCAAATTTCGAGGCCAATGCCGACCGGCTGATCTCCTTTTTCAAACTGCTATCGAAGAAGCGCCGCTACAGTTTCGAATTTCGACACCCGAGCTGGTATGCGCCGGCTATTCTGCGGCAGCTATCGGCCCGAAACATCGCGCTTTGCATCTCCGATCACCACGACGCGCCGGCGCCTTGGAGGCGTACGGCGGATTTTGTCTATGTACGGGGACACGGACCTCAGGGCCGATACAAAGGCCATTATCGGGCGGAGACGCTGGCCGGCTGGGCCAAGCGGATCAGGTCGTGGAAGAAGCAGGGCTGCGACGTCTTTGTTTATTTCGACAACGATCAGAAAAGCGCCGCTCCGGCCGACGCCCTGAAATTGCGGCAGCTACTAGACTGATGCCACCCCTCGCAATCGCGTTGCGATCGCGTTCTCAGAGGGGGGACTTGGCGCCCTAGCCGCTGTCAGCGTCCGGGCTCCTGTTATAATTGCACTTTTTCAAAGACTTCCTTCGAGCACAGCGCCGCTTGGTCCCAACCAGAGGCCAGCCGAAACTAAAGATCAAAGATGCAAACTCGGCTCGGGAACTCCTGACCTGAACAAAGGTTTTCCAATCCCAGAGTTCACCAAGGAGTTGAGGATCATGATGAAGTTTAAATTAGCCGTTGGCGTGCTGGCTATTGCAGGGCTGGTCGGCTCTCCACTCGCGGCAGAGGCGAAATCGCACAAACATATGAAGCATCACTCGTCCATGAGCTCGTCCAAGACGACCACCGGCACA
>JAICIT010000453.1 GCA_025960445.1 Bradyrhizobium sp.
CTAGCCGATGCGAGCGGTCAGCGCTCGCGGCCACCGCGCAGCTCCGAGCTGAGCCATACACACGCAGCGCGACTGTCCGATCGCCGTGCTGATCGTGCCTTGGTTGCGCCACAAGCTGCGGCCGATTGTGGCTTGGGCCGATCACCCGCGAAAGCCTGCTTGCACATTACTCCACTCGTGAAGAGGCGTTAACACGGCGGAACTGTTGCCACGATAGGCCAAACCGCCGCCTGGATTTTGAGCAGAGCCCATTCAAGCTGCGCTTGCAGCGGCTATGCGCGGGGAATCCAGCCAGCATTCCCAAGTCATTTTTCTGCCGCACTGGACCAACATTATCCACAGCAGTTGAGGTTCAGTTTGTAGGCGTGCTCCAGAGTAATTCGCGGCGGGAATTTCGGACGGAGACGGGGAAATCCAGCAGCGAGAGCGAAGATGGACACGCTTTACGATTTGCTCGGGGCTCTTCCGAACGATGACGCCGAAGGTCTGAGGACTGCATTCCGTAGAGCCGTCAAAGGCGCCCATCCCGATCTCAGGCCTGACGATCCGGATGCCGCACTGAAATTCCGTCAGATCATCCGGGCCAACGAAATCCTTGGCGATATTGAAGAGCGCGCCACCTACGACCATTTGCTCGAGCTCGCGCGCCTGGAGCAGATCTCCGCCTCCAAATACGCCGTCGCCGCCACAATTTATAAGCTTGCCTCCGGCGTGATCGCGCTCGCCGGGGCCTCTGTCGTGACGGTCGGAGGATATTTGCTGTTCGCGCATATCTCGGCGGCTTCGATGCCTCCGGGAAACGACGAGGACGTGACGTTCGCGTCACCCGAGGTTGCCGCTGTCCAACCGTTTGATCCGACCCCGGCTGCAGCCGAGATGAGCGCACCCGTGCTCAGACCTGAGAACGCAGTGATCACCCGCGAGGCAATCGCGCCAATCCCCCCGATGCCTAAACCGAAGCCAGTAAGCATCCCCGCGGATAATCCCAGCGTGGCCGCGGAACGGGCCACCCGCGAGGCAAAAGTTTTGCGAGCTCGCGGACTTTCCGCTTACCGCAACGGCGACCTCAACGCCGCCATCGCCGATCTGGATCGCGCGCTGCAGGTCGACCCGAAGTTTTTGCCCGCGTACATCGATCGCAGCATCATCTTCTATCGGCAGCGAAAGTTCGACCACGCCTTCGCTGACCTGTCGCAAACCGGACCGGGCAAGAAAGCAAGCCGGTCCAAACCGCTTTCAATCGCTTCCAGGAAGCCGCGCTTTGATCAGCCCCGCTTCGCTCGTCCGGCAATCACGTTCTCCGAAAGCCTCCCGATGGCGCAGGAACAATCCCGAGCGGACTACTTTACGTCGGCCATGCGCTAAGGCGCTCCGTGCTTGGGCGGGTATCATCCCTATTATCCACGCCTATATCAGACAACGCGAGACTGACCGAACCCTGCTTCGGCAGACATCGCGCGCTGCTACCCCTCGATCAACCAGAGAACGAGGTATAGGTAGAGCGATAGCAAAGAGTTTTTCGAAAATGACCACGCTGGCGGCGAAACTAGGCCTGTTGTTGCGCAAAGTTGCCGCGACTGCTTCCGAATTTGCGGCGAAATTCAGGGCTCGCGTCCGCCTCCCCGAAGCTAACGGCGAGATACCCATCAGCCCCGCCCTCCCCGAGGTTGCTGAACCAGCAATACCTGCAACGAATGGCAACAGCCTGCCGGATGAACTCGCAGCTTGTGCGAAGTCGCCCGAACAGTCCGAGCTGCCAACAACGCGATCGAGTGGTCCGGCCGAAAGAGAAGAGCTCATTCGGCGGCGCTGGCAGGAGACCGGGATCAAGATGTGGAGCTCCGATCTTCACGGTAGCGGGAAAGCCACGTTGAAAATCCAGGGACAGGCCGAGCTGCTGCCGGCCGCACCGGGCGAGAGCTCGCGCGCATACGACAAACTCGAATTCAGGCTGATCGAGGGCCGCATCGTTTGCGAGGGGGTCGTGATCGGTCCGCCGAAAGCGCGTCGCCAGGTCGAGCATCGAATTTCCACCTAAAGCCACGTCGCGCGGAAAGGCGGGCGACCCCGCATCAGCACCACGATGCGAGTTAGGAGCGGCTCAGGAATTGCGTTCGGTCGGCGGCTGGTCGAGACGAATGATGAACCGCTCAAGTTCCCACAGCTCAAGCGAATGCCGATCCAGCATCTGCCGAGCCTGTCGTATGGCCGCTTGGTCGTCGGGGCACTCAATCGACTGGACCGCGATGAACTGGTCCATATGCCCAATCGTGTAGACGCGGTACTCTGGCATGATACTTTCGGCCCATCCCCAGTACCGCTCATTGCAGGCGCTGCCTTGCCGGCGGTCTGTCCAGAAGTGAACACAACGGCAACCAACAGCGCGCGCTGAAGCGATTGGGTCGTGGCCTGTTGCCCTGCTGCATCAGAAATGGGAGCGGCGATCGACTTGGCCGACGCGCGGACGCAAGCGCAGGCCGCGAACGACAAACATTTTCAAAATCAACTGGCACCGATTTGAGGTTTGGACGTTGCTGCAGTGCTCCAGTTTTAACTTGCCTGCAGAATTAGCCCATGATGCAGATCACGACCTTCATCCAGCGTGTCTGGCGGCGCGGCCAGAGGGCAAACGACAACGAAACCGCTGGTCGATATAGCGACAGCCGCGACCGCTCGAGCATGGCGGATTTTGTCCGCATCCTGCAGGCACACGATCACCAGCGAACCGACGGCAATTCAGCGTAAGTGCACGGCAGCGCCGTCGCGGCCGGGGCCGGCCGGCATGAACCAATTTCTCGCCACCCTCGGTCTGATGCCTTCCAACTTAGTGCCGCGCATGAACAAGGGCGGCACCATCGAACCTTTCCCGGGCGTAAAGATCACCCAGGTTCATGCCGACCATTCATCGGAAATGATTTTGAAGGATGCCAGCGGCAAGGACGCGAGCTATCCGGCCGGAGAGCCGGTCGGCCTCATCATCGAGCTCGAGAACGGATTCAAGACTTATCACATGGGTGACACTGGCCTGTTCGGGGACATGAATTTCGGTCGGCGAATAGTACAAGCCTGACCTGCTGCTGATCCCGATCGGCGGACATTATGTGATGAGTCCAAAGGATGCTGCCTACGCAACCAGAGAGTGGATCAAGCCCAAGATGGCGCTTCCGATGCATTACGGCACCAATCCATTCCTCAAGGGCATGCCGGCGGAATACGAGGCCGCGCTAGGCCAGCCCAGGTCGATATCCTCGATATGAAGCCCGGCGACACCAAGTCGTTTTAGGGGTGCCGTCGACTGAACCAACCGAAACTGATCTTGCGCGGCATGGTCGTGGGTCGCGGCGCGCTCGGTACTAGCCGGCGCCGTGCAGCGGGTCGTGCGTC
>JAICIT010000454.1 GCA_025960445.1 Bradyrhizobium sp.
CGTTGCGACCCAGGTCGATCAGATCCAGCTCGGGCGCTTCATCGCCGCGGGTACGCCGGTGTTCAGCATCATCGACATTTCAAATCCGTGGGTCGATGCCAATCCCAAGGAATCCGACTTCACCTATGTTTCAGTCGGCCAACCGGTCACGATCGATGTCGATGCTTTTCCGGATCACGTCTTCAAGGGCACTGTGGGTTCGCTTAGCCCGGGTACCGGCGCGCAATTCGCGATCCTGCCGCCGCAAAATGCTACCGGTAATTTCGTCAAGGTGGTGCAGCGCGTGCCGATTCGAATCTATTTCGACCGCAACGACAAGTTCGTGCAGAAGCTGAAGGCCGGCATGAGCGCCTACACCTCGATCGATACCGGCCATCATCGTTCACTTGCCGCGCTGTTCGGCTTCGGGCCCGCGGTGGCGGCAAAGGAATAGTCGCGCATGAGCACGGCGTCCGCAGCACCGATCGCCGTTCCAGGCCTGCGCCGGAACATGGTGACCATCTGCGCCATGACGGCGACCATCATGCAGGCGCTGGACACCACGATTGCCAACGTCGCACTGCCCTATATGCAGGGCACGCTGTCGGCCTCGCAGGACCAGATCAACTGGGTGCTGACCTCCTATATCGTCGCCGCCGCGATCATGACGGCGCCGGTGGGCTGGATCGCGAACCGGTTCGGGCGCAAGCGGATCTTCATCCTGTGTTCGGGCGGCTTTACGGTTGCCTCCGTGCTGTGCGGACTGGCGCAGGACATCAACCAGATGGTGCTGTTTCGCCTGTTGCAGGGCATGTTCGGCGCGGCGTTGGTGCCACTGTCGCAAGCCGTGATGCTCGATACCTACGCGTTGCACGAGCGCGCCAAGGCGATGTCGATCTGGGGCATGGGCGTGATGATGGGCCCGATCATGGGGCCGTCACTCGGCGCTTGGCTGACCGAGACCTATTCCTGGCACTGGGTGTTTTTCGTCAATCTGCCGTTCGGCGTGTTCACCGTGCTCGGACTGCTGGTGTTCATGGACGAGACCAAAAAGAACTTCGACCTGCGGTTCGACTGGTTCGGATTTTTTGCGCTCGCCGTTGGCATCGGCGCGTTGCAAATCGCGCTCGACCGAGGCGAACAGCTCGGCTGGCTGGAATCAAACGAGATCATCGCCGAGTTCATCGTCTCCGCCGCCGGGTTTTACTATTTCTTCGCGCATTCGTTTACGACCGACAAGCCATTCATCCAGTTCGCGATCTTCAAGGACCGGAACTTCATCGGCGGCTGCGTGTTCATGACCGTCATGGGGCTGGTGCTGTTCTCGACCATGGCGCTGGCCTCGCCCTATCTGCAGAACGTGATCGGCTATCCAATTATCACCGCCGGCCTGTTGCTGGCGAGTCGCGGCTGCGGCACGTTCGTCGCGATGATGCTGGTCGGCCGCTTGATGCGTCACATCGAGGCGCGCACGCTGATCATCACCGGTCTCGGCCTGACCGGGCTTTCGCTGTTCTATATGACCGGCTGGACCGACCAGACCGGTGTTCCCGAGATCGTGACGCTGAGCATCGTGCAGGGCTTCGGATTTGGCCTGGTGTTCGTACCGCTGAGCACGGTGGCGTTCCTGACGCTGCCCAACAACCTGCGCACCGACGGCACCTCGATGCTGACCTTGCTGCGCAACGTCGCAAGTTCGATCGGCATCTCCATCGTCATTGCGCAACTGACGGAAGGATCGCGACGGGTCTACGCTGTGCTGTCCGAGCACATCAACCCGTTCAATCATGCGCTGCAGATGCCTGATGTCCACAGCATCATCAACCTGACCAGCGACAAGGGGCGCGCGATGGCGGACGTCATGGTGTCGCTGCAAGCGCAGATCATCGCGTTCTCGCAGGACTATCAGATGGTCATGCTGTTTACGCTTTGCGCTATTCCGCTGGCAATCATGATCGGCTCGACCAAGCTCGCGCTGCGCAAGCAGTCGCTGGCCCCGGAACATTCGGTGATGGAGTAGGATCGCACGCCCAGCGGCTTCCGACAAAAAGAGCGCTGCATCCTACGATGCAGCGCTCTTATGTTTTGCGGAATTCCCGTTAGCGCGATCAGAAGTGGTAATTGATACCAAATTGTCCGCTGTTCAACGCGAGCGAGCCAGTCGGGATGGTCAGGACGGTTGTGCTGTCGAAGCGCCGATAGAGGTACTCAGCCTTGAGCGACCAGCGCGGTGCGAACATCCATTCCAAACCGGCACCTATGGTCCATCCGGTGCGGGTTTGGCTGTCGCTGAGGGTTATGCCAAGCGCAGTTGCGCTGACCTTCTCGTCTGCCAAGGCAAACCCGCCGGTGCCGTAAAGCAGAACTTGATCGAACGCCATGCCGACCCGGCCGCGTATGGTACTGAGGGCCTGAAGCTTGTCCGACGCGGTAATGCCAACAGCGGTTGCGGTCCGGCTGATATCCGCCCACGCGCCGTCGATCTCCAGGCCGGCAACGACCGTGCCGAACTGCCAGTTATAGCCGAGGGTGCCGCCCGCAAAGCCGCCCTTGATCGCAAGCGGATCACTGGTGGCTTCAGCGGCATAACCGCCCATCGCGCCAATATAGAAACCACTCCAATTGGTCGCAGGGCTCATCATCGGAGCCTTGGTATAGGGCGCGCGTGGCGCCGACACATCGGCCGCGCCCGCCGCGCCGGCAAGCGAAGCCAGCAAAAGTCCCAAAGCAAGTCGTTTCATCTTCATTCCCCGGAGCTAAAAGTTACATAGCCTCGTAGTTGAAGAATAAGGTCGAAACAACCCTTAGGCTCAATTCGGCACATGAAATCTTCGGCTGTGTGACTATCCAGGCACAGCCTTTAGAAGAATACTGCGCTCGCCTGTTCGGCATTCGAGGGAGCACAGCGATGAAGCAATCCAATCCCCAGCGTGTTCCAGATTGCTTCGCGGAGCCTGTCATGGGGGCGAGTAGTGGTGCGACCGATTAGCTTACAGCTATAAGCGCTCGAGCCTCGCTTAGTTCAGCTTCTCGATCGCCATCGCGACGCCCTGGCCCACTCCGACACACATCGTTGCCAGCGCGCGCTTGCCGCCGCGCTCCTCCATTCCGTGCACTGCCGTCATCGCCAGCCGGGCACCACTCATCCCGAGGGGATGACCGAGTGCGATCGCGCCACCATGCGGATTTACGAAGTCGGCATCCTCCTTGACGCCGAGCTGGCGCAGACAGGCGATGCCCTGGCTGGCAAAGGCTTCGTTGAGTTCGATCAGATCGAAGTCGCCGATTTTCAAGCCCAGCCGCTCCATCAGCTTGCGCGTGGCCGGCACCGGACCAATTCCCATGATGCGTGGCGGCACCGCGGCGGATGCCAATCCGAGAATTCGCGCACGCGGCGTGAGGC
>JAICIT010000455.1 GCA_025960445.1 Bradyrhizobium sp.
CAGGTGCCTTACAAGGGGCCGGTCGCTAACGTAATGCATCAGCTTGCCGGTGGCCTGCGCGCGGCAATGGGATATGTCGGCGCTCGAAACCTTGCCGAATTCCATGAGAAAGCGCAATTCGTCCGCATAACCGGCGCGGGCCTGCGAGAAAGCCACGTGCACGACGTGACCATCACGCGCGAAAGCCCGAACTATCCCGGCGGGGTGTAATTTCACAGCGTAATTTGCCTCCCACAAGCGCGATGAAACGCGGTACTGTGATCGGGATCGCTGCTCGCGCTCGGTTCTTCGCGGCGGCGATTGCGATCTTTCGTGATGTCTCGATGCACGTTCAAAAATAGAAGTTGGTTGTCATGGTCGATTGGTCGGATGACAGGATTGCTGCGCTTTCGGATCAGGATCTGAAGAATCTGCTCGTTAACGCCGAGCGGAAATCGGTCGCGGCGGTAGTTGCTCAATGCAAGGCTGAACTGGAAAAGCGCGACGCCCTCAAGCCGCGCAGGGCTTCGAAACCACGCACCGACCTGAAAGAATTCGAGCATGACATGTCCGGCCAGCTTGCCACAGTCGGCAAGCAGATGGCCGAGAAGTACGACCTCTCGGAGGAGACCGCCAAAGCAAAGTCCGCCGGCGTGAAGGGATTTCGATCCCACAAACTTCTGGACGCCAAAGGCTTTGCCAAACTCGGGGGACATCAGCGAGACGGCACGGTTGCGGTCGATCGCTACATCTCATATCGGCGCGGCAATGATGTGGTGACATTGGGGGTTTGGCTGCTAAAGGATGCGCCACTCGAAGACCATGAATTTCATGTGAGCGCGCCGGCCGGAATGATCGATGGCGGCAAACCCTTTTCCGAGGTCCGGCCGACCGTTTCAGAAAAGGACCTTCAGGAAACCCGGCAGATCCGCGCGTTCAAGGATCTGCCCAGTGCGGCCGCGGCATTCGAGGCGGCGCTGGCAAAAGTCACGGCTTAATTTGTGCCGTCATGATTATCACGCGGATTCCCGTGACCCCTCACCATGATTGCATGACATTCGGAGAAAATTAAATGGCCCAATCCGCAAAGCGTGTCGTTCTGGTCTCTCGTCCCCACGGTGAGCCGAAGCCCTCGGACTTCCGGATCGAGGATTGCGCGATACCAACCCCGGGCAATGGCGAGGTGCTGCTGCGCACGATCTGGCTGTCGCTTGATCCCTATATGCGCGGGCGCATGAGCGAGGGTCCATCCTACGCGGCGCCAGTCCCGATCGGCGGCGTGATGGAAGGCGGCACGGTGTGCGAGGTCATGGCTTCGAACAATCCCGCCTTCGCGAAAGGCGACATCGTGCTCGCGCGTGCTGGTTGGCAGACGCACTTGATATCGGATGGAAAGGGTCTCGCCAAAATCGATCCCAAACTCGGTCCGATTTCGACGGCGGTTGGAGTGCTGGGCATGCCCGGCATGACGGCCTATACCGGCCTATTGGATATCGGGAAGCCGCAGCCGGGCGAAACCGTCGTGGTGGCCGCGGCCTCGGGCGCCGTCGGCTCGGCGGTCGGGCAGATCGCCAGGATCAAGGGCGCGCGTGCCGTCGGGATCGCCGGCGGCCGGGAAAAATGCGACTACGTCAAACGCGAGCTCGGTTTCGATGATTGCATCGATCATCGCGATCCCAACCTCGCGGCGCGGCTCAAGGAAGCCTGCCCGAAAGGCATCGACGTTTATTTCGAGAATGTTGGCGGCGCGGTGTTCGAGGCGGTGTTTCCATTGCTCAACGCCTTCGCGCGCATACCCGTGTGCGGCTTGATCGCCCAATATAACGACACGGAGGCTTCGGTTCCCAAATGGGCGTCGTCGATGATGCGTAACGTGCTGACCAAGCGGCTGACCATCCGAGGTTTCATTGTCAGCGATTTTGCCGCGCGCCACGGGGATTTTTTGCGCGATATGTCGCAATGGGTGCGCGACGGCAAGGTCAGGCATCGCGAGTTCATCACCGAAGGCCTCGACAGCGCGCCTGCGGCATTCATCGGGCTTCTCAAGGGAGCCAATTTCGGCAAGCAGTTGGTGCGGGTCGGGCCGGACAAAGGATGATCCCCGCGCCCACGCGTGTGCGCCTTCGGTCGGAGCAGTGAATGTCCATCGTTAGAATTGAAGCTATCTCCTTGCGGGCGCGCTAACCAGCCAGCTTTACGCGGCTGCAAGTTTTTGAGCTTAGCAAAGGCCACCCGGACTCGATCTTTGCAGGCTTACGAAAATGCGCACCATTGCAGCAGTTTTGCTCTTTCTTGCCGCCGCCAGCGCGACTGCGTCCGCTCAGCAGCAGGGTTCATGGTCTTCCTCTTCCATGGATCACGGACATGCGGCCGATGCCGTGGCAGCGGCGAGGGCGGCGGCTGCCGCCGCTCGGGCCAAAGAGGCCGCTATCGCGGCCGGTATTCCGCTGGCGCCTAGCCAATCCACCTCGTTCAGCGTTAACGGCGACACCGTGGTTCGCGCGGCAGCGCCGCTCACCCCGGAGCAGCAAAAGGCCGAAGCCGACGGACGCGCGGCATGGCAGGCGCGGTGCCGGCCGACGGTTGTCGAGGACCGCGAAGGGCTGCGCCGCACCAAATATGCCGAGCCCGATTGCGACCTTTCCCGCTTCAATACGGCCGGCAACTAGAACGCATCAAGGCTTGGCCTTAGCGGAGCAGACTATCCATATCGATTTCGGCCTGGCCCGGGGCTTTGACGTGCCGCACCTCGAAACTGTCGGGTTGGAAACGATACTCAATTAAACCGACTTCCTTGATCCCGATCACTTCCTGGCGCTTGTCTGAAATCACGAATCCGGCCGAAGGCGCCCAGATGTGCCTCACGCTGCCGAGGCTGTAGTCGCGGCGCTGGTGAACATGACCGCTGGCGACGAGCCTCAGGTCGATCGAGCCCAGCATCTGCACCAGGCGAGCTCGCGCCGGCATCGGAACATAGCGTATCGAGGTAGCCGCAAGCTCCGGATCGCCAGGCGAGTTGAGAAAAAGCGGCTTGTGGAGAAACAGCGCCACGGGCCTCGCGTTGGCGCGGGCGAGCTGGGAGGCGAGCCAATCGAACTGCTCGGTCTCTCGCGCCAGCCCCGTATTCATCACCATCGAATTGAGACCGATGAAGTGCCATCCGGCGGCCTCGAAGCGCCAGCGATCGTCCCCGAATACTGAGATGAAACGCTGGCACTCGCGTTCGCTAACTGGTTGGGACGGCGGCGGCCCAACGATGGTTGGATTATCGCCGATGTCATGATTTCCGGGCAGGTACCGGCAGGGTGCCCGGAGCGCAGCATGCAGCGTTCGGGCAAAGTCAAGGTCATCGGGACTGGTCGGTCCATCGAATGCGAG
>JAICIT010000456.1 GCA_025960445.1 Bradyrhizobium sp.
CGGCGCGGATATTTCCGTCACCGCCGGCCATCAAGATCACGCTTCCGCGCGGCGCACTCGGCTTGATCAAGATGACACGGGAGCCGCCAACGCTCACGGTCTCGTCGGCCAGAGCGGACCCACCGGCCAGCAAAACAAGCATTGCCGCTCCGCGCAAAAAGCCGATCCATCACTGTCGTGACATCCTGCTCTCCAGTTCAATTTGATTTTCAGATGGCTCGCGCCATCATGAGGCGCGTACCCTCGATTTGCGGTTTATTCTATCTCGCTTACTCTACTGAAGGTAGTGATGCAATCTGGAGGGCATTGGTTGCAAAAAGAACCAGCCCGACGAGTGCATAACGCGATCGTTCATCGGCAAATCGTCGGCAGAAAATCGAAGCGCGGGCCGTCCGAGAATTCACGCCACCGCCAGCCGCGAGCGCGACCGGATCAGCAACGTCAGCATGATGGTGATGTTGAGTGCGTTCCACGCCAGGCCATTCATGAAGGCAGCCGCATAGGAGCCTGACGCGTCAAAGATCACGCCGGAAACCCAGCCGCCAAAGGACATGCCGACCACGGATGCCAGGATCACGATGCCAACGCGGGTTGCGGCTTCGCGCGCCGGCATCGATTCCCGCACAATGATCGCGTAGCTCGGCACGATCCCGCCCTGGAACAGGCCGAACATCGCCGAGATGATGTAGAGCGAACTCAGGCTGTCGAAGAACAGATAGAACAACAGCGCAAAGCCTTGCGCTGCCGAACCGATCAACAACGTCCGCAAGCCGCCGATTCTGTCAGCGAGAAAGCCCGAGCCGATGCGGCTGACAATGCCGAACGCCATCATCAGGGACAGCATCTCGGCGCCGTGCGCCACGCCGTAGCCGAGATCGCCGCAGTAGGCGACGATGTGAACCTGCGGCATCGCCATCGCCACGCAGCAGGAAATGCTCGCGACGCATAGCAGCGCGGTCAACGTGTTGGTGGACAGGTTGAGATCGACGCGCGGAGGCGGCGCATTCTCGTGATCGCGCACCTTCGCCCCGCCGATCTGGGCACGCAGCACCAACAGCAGCAGTGTCATCGTCGCCGCACAGAACACGCCGATAATGACGTGGGTGGTTCGCCAGCCGGCCGCCTGCTCGCCCCAATTCACCAATGGCGGCCATATCGTGCCGGCGATGTAGTTACCGCTGGCGACGATGGTGACGGCGAGCCCGCGATAACGTTCGAACCAGTGCGATGCTTCCGCCATCAATGGCGCGAATGTAGCCGAGGTCCCCAATCCGATCAGGAAATAAACCGCGATGAATTGCCATAGCGTGCTCGAAAGTCCGGCCAGAATATAGGAAACGCCGAGAAAGCCGATACTGAGCGCCATCGCCATCACGATGCCGAATCGATCGGTGATCTTGCCGGTAGCAACGCCGCCGAGGCCAAAGCCGAGCATGGCGAGGGTAAAGGCCAGCGATACCGCACCGCGCGACGTCGCGAACTCGGCCTGTACCGCGGGCAGCGTAACCACGACCGACCACATCCCGACCCCGCCGACCGATGAGATGGCCAGCGCCAGCGCAAGCCTGACCCACGCCCGAGGAGAGTCCGGCGTGAACTGGGTCGAATCTGTGTGATCGGAGGGCGCGTGCACGGCAGCAACTTCCTCGGCTCGGCTATCGAGGTCAAGCAGCATTGCCGCAATATTGGGCATGCAGATGTGGCGCAACAGAGTTCCAAGGACCAATCGCGGCGCTCCGCTGGAACGCAACCGATTCGATTATCCGCTGTGGGCCGGGTGGCCGGAATGAGTTCACGGGCATGCTGTTAACGCTTTCCTAACCATAAACCGGGCAAAAATTGCCGAGTGAAGAAGTTGAGTGTGTCAGCCGCGTAGAACGGGGGAGTACCCGTGGACGCCAGTGCGGTGCCTCACTTTCGGAACGGTGGTCCGTCGGCCGCCGCGCAAACGTTTGGCGCCCGTGACCGGCATTCGCGTGGGGAAGCAGCGACAATGGTGGACGTCACGGCAGGTCAAGGCGGCGCGGCGCCGTCCACCGGGTTTCCGAGTTTCAGCGAAATCGGCACCATCCTGAAGCGCGGCGATCTCGCGCTGGCATTCGGCATTCTCATCATCCTGGTGGTGCTGATCCTGCCCCTGCCCTCGATTGTGCTCGATCTCTTCCTCGCGATTTCAATCACGCTGTCGATCCTGATCCTAATGACCTCGCTGTTCATCCAGGCGCCGCTCGAGTTCTCGTCTTTCCCGACCGTGCTGCTGATTTCGACCATGCTGCGGCTGTCGCTCAACCTCGCTTCGACCCGACTGATCCTTTCACGCGGGCATGAGGGCACCGCGGCTGCCGGCCACGTGATCGAGGCGTTCGGCAATTTCGTGATGGGCGGCAACTTCGTCATCGGCATCATCGTTTTCGCCATCCTCGTGATCGTGAACTTCGTCGTCATCACCAAGGGCTCCGGCCGCATCGCCGAAGTGGCCGCGCGATTTCATCTTGATGCGATGCCAGGCAAGCAGATGGCGATCGACGCCGATCTGTCGGCCGGCCTGATCGATGAAAAGGTCGCCAAGGAACGCCGCAAGGCATTGGAAGACGAAAGCGGCTTCTTCGGCGCGATGGACGGTGCCTCGAAATTCGTTCGCGGCGACGCGGTCGCGGGTCTGCTGGTCGTCTTCATCAACATCATCGGCGGCATCATCATCGGCGTCGCCCAGCAGAGCCTTTCCTTCGGCGATGCCGCCCACACTTATACGTTGCTCACCGTGGGCGACGGGCTGGTAACTCAGATCCCGGCGCTGATCGTCTCCACCGCCGCGGGCTTGCTGGTGTCGAAAGCCGGCGTCAGCGGCGCCGCCGACAAGGCGCTGATGAAGCAGCTCTCCGGCTATCCGCAGGCGCTCGGCATGTCGGCAGGCGTGATGCTGGTGCTGGCCACATTGCCGGGCATTCCGATGCTTCCTTTTCTCGCGCTCGGCAGCGGCGCTGCGGCGCTGGCGTGGTCGGCACGCAAGCACAAGCGCGCCGCAGCCGCTTCGGAAGCCGCCGCTACGGCCAGCCCGGATGCGGCCGCCGCCAGCGCCGCAGCGGAAGAGCCGATCGCGACCGCGCTGAAGATCGACGATCTCAAGATCGAACTGGGTTACGCTCTGCTGCCGCTCGTGAACGGACCTGACGGCACCGACCGCCTCACCGACCAGATCAAGGCGCTGCGCCGTTCCCTCGCGATCGAGATGGGGTTTGTGATGCCGGCGGTGCGCATCCTCGACAACGTGCAGCTCGAAGCGAACACCTACGTCATCAAGCTCAAGGAAGTCGATGCCGGCAGCGGCAAGATATGGCCGAGCCAGTTC
>JAICIT010000457.1 GCA_025960445.1 Bradyrhizobium sp.
GACTACACGTCCAGCAAATCCTCGCTGGCGAATTCGGCCTTGTCGGAAATGAAAGCGAACCGCGCCTCGGCTTTCGTGCCCATCAGGCGTTCGACGGAATCGGCGGTACCCTCGCGGTCGTCGGCCAAAAGCACGACCCGCAGCAGCGAACGCTTGGTCGGGTCCATGGTGGTTTCTTTCAACTGCGCCGGCATCATCTCGCCCAAGCCTTTGAAGCGGCCGATATCCACCTTGGCGTTGGCGTTGAATTCGCTCTTCAACAGCGCCTCCTTGTGGGCGTCGTCACGGGCATAGATTGTCTTGTTCCCGTGGGTCAGCCGATATAACGGCGGTACAGCGAGATACAGATGACCCTCATCGATCAGCCGCGGCATTTGCCGATAGAAGAACGTGATCAGGAGCGAAGCGATATGCGCTCCGTCGACGTCGGCGTCGGTCATGATGATGATGCGGGCGTATCGCAGATCCTCCTCGCGATAATGCGTGCCCGTGCCGCATCCGATCGCCTGGACCAGATCACTGAGCTGCGCGTTTGCGGTCAGCTTGTCCTTGGTCGCGGACGCGACGTTGAGGATCTTTCCGCGCAACGGCAGAATGGCCTGGGTGTTGCGGTCGCGCGCCTGCTTGGCGCTGCCGCCGGCGGAGTCGCCCTCGACGATAAACAACTCCGATCCTTCAGCAGCGGTGCTGGTGCAGTCGGCAAGTTTACCGGGTAGCCTTGCTTTCTTTACCGCAGTTTTGCGCGCAATTTCCTTCTCGGCACGGCGTCGCAGCCGTTCGTCCGCGCGCTCGACCACGAAATCAAGCAGACGGTTGGCCTGCGTCGGGTTGCCCGACAGCCAGTGATCAAACGGGTCCTTGATGGCCTGCTCTACGATGCGTTGCGCTTCGGCGGTCGCAAGCCGGTCTTTGGTCTGGCCTTGGAATTCAGGCTCGCGCACGAACACCGACAGCATGACGGCGGCTCCAACCATGACGTCTTCGGAGACGACATTGGCGGCGCGTTTGCCTTGACCAACGCGTTCGGCGTGATCTTTTAACCCTCGCAGCAGCGCGCTGCGCATTCCGGATTCATGAGTGCCGCCGTCTTGCGTCGGCACAGTGTTGCAATAGGAGTATAGAAATCCGTCAGCATCCGCGGTCCAGGCAACGGCCCATTCGCAGGCGCCATGGGCGCCGACGCGCCCTGATTTGCCGGAGAAGACGTCCGGGTGAACCAGCGTGTCGGCATGGATCGCGGCCGTGAGAAAATCTTTCAAACCGCCGGGGAAATGAAAACTGTCCTCGGCCGGTACATCCTCGAGACCCTTCAAAAGACTGGGATCGCAATGCCAGCGAATTTCAACGCCGCCGAATAGATAGGCCTTTGACCGCGCCATTTTGAACAAGCGCTGTGGTTTGAAAGCAGCCTTGGCGCCGAAGATGTCGGGGTCTGGCTTGAATCGGATCTTGGTGCCGCGTCGGTTATTGATCTTGCCGAGGTCTTCGAGCTTGCCCTTGGGATGTCCGCGCTCGAATGCCATGCGATAGAGTTGCTGACCGCGGGCGACCTCGACTTCGAGTCGCGCTGATAACGCGTTCACCACCGACACGCCGACGCCATGCAAGCCGCCGGAAGTCTCGTAGACTTTGGAGTCGAACTTACCGCCCGAGTGCAGCGTGCACATAATCACTTCAAGCGCGGATTTCTTCGGAAATTTCGGATGCGGATCGATCGGAATACCCCGACCATTGTCCGTCACGCTTAAAAATCCGTCGGCGTTCAATTCCACTTCGATAAACGAAGCATGCCCCGCGAGCGCCTCGTCCATGGCGTTGTCGATAACTTCGGCAAAGAGGTGATGCAGCGCTTTTTCGTCGGTTCCGCCGATATACATGCCGGGCCGGCGTCGTACCGGCTCGAGGCCTTCCAGCACCTCGATATCGCGGGCGGTGTAGCCGGCTTCGGCGCTGGAACTGCGCGAGGCGACCTTGAGAGGCCGGCCTTTCGGCTCTGAAGTTCCGAACAGGTCGTTGGCTGTCTTGTTTTTAGCAAGCGCTTTGAATGATTTAGGCATTTTGTTTCATGAGCTGCGCACGGCTAGGGGCGTGCGAATCAAGGCTCCTGACTATGCCACGGATCACGCTTAAAAAGTGACCACAGGCACAATCCGAAGCCTGATTAGACCTCGTAATCAGATGAGTTCTGGTTTCTCGAGAGTAGCTAATTGCTTTCGCCGCCTATGCCAGCGGCAAAATTTCGCGCTCGCCGCGTCGCCAGGCGCGGCCTCTCGTCATTCGCTCTAGAACTTGGCCCTGGCCGATCGGAACACGATCACCGCAAAAAGCGCCGTCGCAGCGACCACTATCAAAGAGCCCACTATGGGCGCGGCGATAAATGTCGTGCCCTTCAGGAGCACGAGCGCAATCCCTGCCGGGAAAACGATCGCGCCGACTATATGGAGCGATCCTTGCAGCTTCGCCAGGCTGGTGCTACCTGCGGCAGGCATCAGGCGATAATACAATCCGAACACGAACAGGAGCACTCCACCGACCAGGTTCAGGTGCGCGTGTGCTGGCGCCAGCGTAAAATCTTGCTGGATCCCCATTGCAATGCCGGCGAGCATGCCGACGAGAAGAAGCAACGTAGCTACGCACATCATCAGCGATCCGATCATCAGTTTTCCCCCTGTGTTTTTTCGCTTTCAGTTGCAGGGCGGTCGAGAGGCTTGGCTCACGAACTGTCGCCGCCCTTGTGACTTGATGTCAGTGATAGAGCTGGCTTACCTGTTTTCAGCCGTTGAATCTGCAGAAAAGATTCAAGGCTCAAGGGGACATCCCCAGAAGAAGGGCGTTCTGAATGCAAGATCTCGCGCGGGCTATGGCCGACTTCGTCCGCGACCATCAGGCCTGGGCCGCGCCGATCGTCCTGGTGCTGGCGTTCGGAGAATCGCTCGCCTTTATTTCGCTCCTGGTTCCGGCATGGGGCGCGTTGATCGCGATCGGTGCGCTGATCGGCGCGAGCGGCATCAGCTTCTGGCCGGTGTGGATCGCGGGCGGGATCGGCGCCGGACTGGGCGATTGGGTCTCCTACTGGTTCGGCTTCAGATACAAGGAGCAGGTCGCGCAGATCTGGCCGCTATCGCGCTACCCGGAGATCCTGCCGCGCGGCGAGGAGTTCGTGAAGAAGTGGGGCGTGCCGAGCATTTTCATCGGGCGTTTCTTCGGACCGTTGCGCGCTTCGGTCCCTCTCGCTGCCGGAATTTTTGAAATGCCTTATTGGCCCTTCCAAATGGCCAATTTCGTATCGGCGCTGGTTTGGTCGGCGGTACTGTTGCTGTTCGGTGACGTGCTTGCTGGCGTTGCC
>JAICIT010000458.1 GCA_025960445.1 Bradyrhizobium sp.
CGATCAGGCCCGCGAACGCGCCGAGGAAAGCGCGCGCGAACAGTCCTGTCGAGACAGCAGCGCGCTGAAGCGTGCTCGACAGCGGGCCGCCCTCGACTGAAGCAATCTCTCTAGCTGAAGCATTCCAAAACCCGGGCCGCGAGGTCCGGGTTTTTCGTACATGTCCACAGAACCACCCGGGCCTGAGTTGGTGGCTCGGTCTGCGGCAAGATATGGTACGACGGTTCGGGAATGCCGCTTCGCTCTGTAATCGCTGGATCGGGCGGCATGATTTCGGGGGGCTGAATGCTGACGCCAGCAGAGCTGGTCTGGCTGATTGCCGCGGTGGCAAAGGGCGATGAGGCGGCTTTCGAGCGCCTCTATGCCGCGACGCGCGCGAAACTTTTTGGCGTTGTGCTCCGTATCTTGCGGCGGCAGGAGCTCGCCGAGGAGGTTATCCAGGAGACCTACGTCAAGATCTGGAACAGCGCCGGACAATTCAATCCGGGGCTGTCGTCCCCGATTACGTGGATGGCGTCCATAGCCCGCAACCGGGCCATCGACGTGGTACGCAAACGGACCGAGGTATCGATCGAGGAAGAACCGACGGCTTTGGAAGTGGCAGCCGAGGGTCATGATCCGCTGGCGCGCCGGGAAATGACGGAAGAACTGAAACGGCTGCTGGAATGCGTCGGCCGTCTTGAACCGGAGCGACAAAAGCTTGTGTTGCTGGCGTATTACAACGGCTGGAGCCGCGAGCAGCTCGCGGCAAAGTTCGAGACGCCGGTCAACACGGTGAAGACCTGGCTACGCCGCAGCATGATGGATATCCGGGAGTGCCTTGGGCTTTAGATGATGGCCTACAGTGAAGACGATATCGCGCGCGCGATTGAATACGCTCTCGGCACGCTCGATGCTGAGGAGCGCGCGCAGGTCGAGGCCAAGATGTCCGTGGAAAAGGATTTCACGGCGATGGTGCGGGCGTGGGAGTACAAGCTCGGCGTATTGAACGAGATGGTTGGACCAGTCGAGCCCAGCCCCGAGCTCTGGGACAGAATCAAAAGCGTCACCGGAGTTTCGCAACCGCAAGAGCCGGTGCTGCTACCCGAGCTTGCTCGGCCCGCGCCGGAGATTCCCCCCGAGCCGCTTGCGGCCACGGCTGCGGGACGCGACGATACGACTGCGAGTGTCATCCGCTTGTCTGCACAAGTGCGGCGCTGGCGCGGCGTCGCGAGTTTCACGACAGCGATGGCGGCCGCGCTGGTCGCCATGATCGCGCTCGGCGCATACCAGCCGGACTTGCTGCCCAGCGCGATCCGCCCCAAGCCGCGGACCCAGGTAACGGAGGTGAAACCCTCGCTGGCGCCAGCCCAGCCGCCTGCTCAGGCGCCCCAGTATGTGGCGGTGTTGCAGAAGGACGCAGGATCGCCGGCATTCATTCTCACGGTCGACGGCGCAACCAAGAACTTCGTCGTCCGCCGGGTCGCCGCTCAGCCGGAGCCGGGCCGAAGCTACGAGCTTTGGATTGTATCCGATAAGCTGCAGCGGCCGCGTTCGCTCGGCGTAATCGGCGTTGACGATTTCACTGCGCGCCCGGTACTGGCGGCCTATGCCCCTGATATCGTCGACGAGGCCACCTATGCGGTGACGATCGAACCGGAAGGCGGATCGCCCACGGGCGTGGCCACCGGCCCGATTGTATTCACGGGCAAGCTGGTCGAGACCGTTCCGCCGGCGGCGTCCGGCTCGTCCAAGCCCCGCTGAACTCAATACAAAAAGAAAACGCCCGTGGGGGAGCGGGCGTTTTCACAGTCAACTTGGGGTAGTTGGGGTCTTCTATTATCCACGTGGCGACTTTGGGGGGCTGGTAAAGAGCCGCGTGAATTCACAAAATTCTCTGTTAGCGCACCGCCGATGTTTCAGAACTGGTAACAGCCATCACTTTTCCGGCCTTGATGACGTGAGCCGTCTGCGCGTAGTCGTCCGAACTGGTGCGAGCGGAAATCCCGAAGGCAGTTACCGCGATACCTGCGACGAGGGCCACCACCACGATCTTGAGATGCGTCGAACGATCCGCGCTGTAGATCGAGTGGTTCATGGAAGTCTCCTGCCGCCTTCTTCCCGCCGTGCGAATTGGTGTGCCTCGCGCCCCGGCAGGTTCAACATCTCCACGCACCAAACGTAGGGATTCGCCTTTTGGTTCCTCAGAGGCGATCACAAGCCAGTGATGAAAGTTGAACGCGCGCGACTGGGATCGCCGTCCCATTTCGGTGCAACGAATTCGCGAATACTTAGAAGGTTTTATAAAATTTTACGGATTTAGGGGCGATCGGACCAAAACGGGCACGTTCGACGCTGGCGTAAGAAATCGTTTGCCTGTGGCGAAAAAGTTTGCGCGTCCGCAGGTGATTTGGCTGAAAATCACGGGGTAGGGCGCTGCGGAAGCTCAGACGCTTCCGACGGTCTTTAGCCGCGCGCGCGGATGGATTTCCGCTTGCGACAGCACCGTGGTCTGCGCGCGGAATCGCTCGACGAGGGAGCGTACGAACGGACGAATCGCGGCCGACGTCACCAGCACCGGCGCTTCGCCTTCGCGCGCCGCCTGCTCAAAACGGTCGCGCACCATATTCATGAACTCGGAAAGTTTGGAGGGCTGCATCGCAAGCGAGCGTTCCTCGCCCTGGCCGATCAGGGACTCGGCGAACGCCTGCTCCCATTTCGCCGAGAGCGCGATCAGCGGCAGGTAGCCGCTCGGTGAGGTGTTCTGCGCACAGATCTGGCGCGCCAGCCGTGCGCGGACGTGCTCGACCATGGTGGCGGGATTGCGCGAGAAGGCCAGCGCGTCGGCGATGCCCTCGAGTATGGTGGAGAGGTCGCGAATCGAAATGCGCTCGGCCAACAGCAGTTGCAGAACGCGCTGGATGCCGGAGACGGTAAGCTGGCTCGGGACGATGTCCTTGACCAGTTCGCCCTGTTCCTTTGGCAGATCCTTCAGCAGCTTCTGCACTTCGCCGTAGGACAACAGATCGGACATGTTGTTCTTGAGCAGCTCGGTGAGATGCGTCGAGAGCACCGTGGCGGCGTCGACCACCGTGTAGCCCTTCAACGATGCTTCCTCTTTGAGACCGGCGTCGACCCATGTGGCCGGCAATCCGAAAGTCGGCTCGATGGTGTGAATTCCAGGCACGCTGACCTGGTTTCCGGCGGGGTCCATGACCATGAACTGGCTCGGCCATATCTTGCCGCTGCCGGCATCGACTTCCTTGAGCTTGATGACGTAGGTGTTCGCTTCGAGCTGCACGTTGTCGAGGATGCGCACCGCCGGCATCACAAACCCCATCTCGATCGCGAGGGAACGGCG
>JAICIT010000459.1 GCA_025960445.1 Bradyrhizobium sp.
AGGCGATGTTGAGGTTGAGTTTGGAAATCGCGGTGGTCAGTTCGTATAGCAGGCCTGGCCGGTCGAGACCGGACACCTCGATCACGGTGTAGCGGTCCGACCACTGATTGTTGATGATCACTTCGGGCTCTACCACGAAAGGCCGCGCCTTGCGCCCGGCGGCCCGCCGCGCCACCACTTCCGGCAGCCGCAACTTGCCTTCCAGCACATCCTCGATCATCTCGCCGATGCGGGTCGCGCGCCGTCCCTCATCCTCGTCGCGATCGTACTCTCTTGAAATCGCGATGGTGTCGAGGGCGCGGCCATCCGTTGTAGTGTAGATCTGGGCATCGACGATGTTGGCGCCTGCCGAGGCGCAGGCGCCGGCGATGATCGACAGCAACCACGGATGGTCGGTGGCTAGAATAGTCAGCTCGGTAACGCCGCGCGCCTCGTCGAAGCCGACATTGATTGCGAGCTTGTGGCCGGCTTGTTCGCTCGCATGCAAGAAGCGCGCGTGGCGGATCTTGCGCGGCAGTTCGACCTTGAGCCAGTAAGCCGGGTAGTGCCGCCCGATATAGGCGTTGAGTTCGTGCTCCGGCCATTCCGTGAACGCTGCGCGGAATTCGGCCTGTGCCACCGCGATCCGTTGCGCGCGATTGACTTCCGAAAATCCGCCCGTCAGCACGGGCTCGGTTTCGTAGTACAGCGTGCGCAATAGTTGCGCCTTCCAGCCGTTCCAGACGCCGGGACCCACGCCGCGGATATCGGCCGTGGTCAGGATCGTCAGCAGCTTCATCTGCTCGACGGATTGCACGACCGCCGCGAAATTCTCGATGGTCTTGCGGTCAGAAAGGTCGCGCGATTGCGCGACCGTTGACATCGTCAGGTGCTCTTCGATCAGCCAGGCCACCAGTTCGGTATCCGCGGCGTTGAAGCCGAGCCGCGGACAAAGTCGCCGCGCCACTTTGGCGCCGGCGATCGAGTGATCCTCCGGCCTCCCCTTCGCGATGTCGTGCAGCAGCGTAGTGATGTAGAGGACCGCGCGGTGTTCGGGACGAATCTTGCGCATCAGGTCGCTGGCAAGCGTGAACTCATCGTTGCCGCCGCGCTCGATTTCCTGCAGATATCCGACACAGCGCAACAGATGTTCGTCCACGGTATAGTGGTGATACATGTTGAACTGCATCATCGACACGATCTTGCCGAAGGCGCGGATGAAATGGCCGAGCACGCCTGTTTCGTTCATGCGTCGCAGCACGGTTTCCGCGTCGTTCGATGTCAGGATTTCCATGAACAGCCGGTTGGCTTCCGGACTCTCGCGAAGCTGCGCGTTCACCAGCCTGAGCGATCGCGTCACGGTGCGCATCGCATCGGGGTGAAAGGCGAGATTGTTTTTCTGCGCGAGCCGGAAAATCCGGATCAGGTTGATCGGGTCCTGCCGGAAGACATCGGGGGCGGCGAGATTGATGCGGTTGTTATCGACAATGAAATCGTCGCTCTCGGGTACACGCCGCCGGTTAAGGCTCGGCCGCAAGCGCGCCATCATCCGGCTCAATACCGGCGCCGGCTTGGCCTGCTGGTCTTCCAGCTTGGCGCACAGGATCGCGGTGAGGTCGCCGACGTCCTTGGCGACCAGGAAGTAGTGCTTCATGAAGCGTTCGACGTCCTGCATGCCGGGATGCGAGGTATATCCGAGCCGGATCGCGATCTCGCGCTGCATGTCAAAAGATAGCCGCTCTTCAGCGCGGCCCGAGAAAAAATGGATGTTGCAGCGTACCGACCAGAGGAAATCGGCGCAGCGACGGAAAGTACGATATTCCTGCGCATCGAACACGCCGCGTTCGAGCAATTCGTCGGTCTCGCGCACCCGATAAACATATTTCGCGATCCAGAACAGCGTATGCAGATCGCGCAAGCCTCCCTTACCATCCTTGACGTTGGGCTCGACGAGATAACGCGATTGGCCGGCGCGGCGGTGACGTTCTTCGCGCTCGGCAAGCTTGGCGGTTACGAACTCGGCCGCGGTGCCTTGCACCACCTCCTTGTCGAACCGCGATACCAGCTCGTCATAAAGCGGCTTGTCTCCGGTTAGGTATCGGGTCTCGAGAATGGCGGTGCGGATTGTCATGTCGCCGCGGGCCTGGCGGATCGATTCATCGACGGAGCGCGTCGCATGCCCGACCTTCAATCCCATATCCCACAGACAATACAGGATCGCTTCCGCGACCTGCTCGCCCCATGCCGTCTGTTTATAAGGCAGGATGAACAGGAGATCGATATCGGATTCCGGCGCCATCAATCCGCGTCCATAACCGCCGGTCGCGACGACCGCCATGCGCTCGGCGCCGGAAGGAATCGGCGAGTGATAGAGATGCCGCGTCGCGGCCGAAAACAGGATTCGGATGATTTCGTCCTGCACGAAACACAGCCGTTCGGCGCAGCGGCGGCCATGGCGATCCCTCAGCAGCAGCGCCTGCGCGGTGGCGCGCGCCGCGATCAATTCGGCTTTCAACAATTTTGCCGTAGCGGAGCGAAAAACATCCTCGCGACCGGCGTGTTTTGCGGCGAGCGCGTCAACGGCGGCGGTGACCCGCTCGCTATCGAAACGGTCATCGGCTTCAGCCGAATGTTCGGTCACGACATTGTCCATGTGCTATCCCGATATCGGACGGCGCTCTGACTGTCACGGGACTTCTGGGTTGCCAGCAGGTCCATGCTGGATTTTATCCGCTTTGAGCAAAGCTGTTCTCGATGCCGCCGATAGAGCAAGCTTATTTTCTCATTGACCCGCGGATTTAACTAATTGAAATAAAGAGCGTTTTGCGCAGGCCAAGCATGCCGGCAGGCCGCTGCCGATTCGAGCTTTGGGGCCATGCCAGCCGATATCGTCACTGTTCCCACCTGAGGAGTCCCGATGATGCCCAGAATTTCACGGCGCGCTTTCGCAACCATGATCGCCGGCTCGATGCTGATGCCTGGCGCCGCCTTTGCCGCTGACGCGCTCAAGGAAATTCACATCGATTGGGCGACCTACAATCCGGTATCGATGATTTTGAAGCAAAAGGGACTGCTGGAAAAGGAATTCGCCAAGGACGGCATCAATATTGTGTGGGTCCAGTCGGCCGGTTCCAACAAGGCGCTCGAGTTCCTCAACGCCGGATCGATCGATTTCGGCTCGACCGCCGGTTCCGCGGCGCTGGTCGCCAAAATCAATGGCAACCCGATCAAGTCGATCTACGTCTATTCGCGTCCCGAATGGACTGCGCTGGTTACGACCAAGGACTCGAAAATCGCGACCGTCGCCGACCTCAAGGGCAAGCGGGTCGCGGTGACCCGCGGCACCGATCCG
>JAICIT010000460.1 GCA_025960445.1 Bradyrhizobium sp.
GTTCATGTGCTCTACGGCCTCGACAAATTCTTCCTTGAATTCCTGCACCACGGCGCCGGCGGATTTCACGCTGTCGATCAGGCCCACGCCCTGTCCGACGAAGTAGCTGACGAGATCGCGCGCCTGGGCATTTCCGGCCGCTGCCGCGCGATCGATGGAGTTGAAAGCGTCACGGCTGATGATGCTTTGCAGAGGCATCGGCAGCGCGCCGGGACTGTCCGGCCCACGATCCCATGCGTCGGTCCAGACCGAGCGCAATTGCCGCGCCGGCTTGCCGGTGCGGCCCTTGGAGCGGACCGCATCGCGGGAGGAGGCAGCGATCATTTTCTCGCGGAAGATTTCGGTTGTTTCGGATTCGACGGTTGCCAACCACACCGAGCCGGTCCAGGCGCCGGCCGCGCCCATTGCCATGCACGCTGCCATTTGCCGACCGGTCATGATGCCGCCGGCCGCCAGCACCGGCACATCGCGGATCGGTTTGATCGCCTTGATCACCTCCGGCACCAGCACCATGGTCGAAACCTCGCCGCAATGACCGCCGGCTTCGGTACCTTGCACCACCAGGATGTCGACCCCGGCTGCGACCTGGCGCAGCGCGTGCTCCTTGGCGCCGACCAGCGCGGCTACAGGCACGCCGTGCCGCTTGCCCATGTCGATCATCGCCTTGGGCGGCACTCCAAGCGCATTGGCGATCAGCCGGATCGGATGGCGGAATGAGGCGTCGAGAACCTCGAGCGCGCATTGGCCATCGAATGGCTGCGGTTGGTTGTCCGCGACGTTCGTGGTCGCCAGTTCAATGCCGTACTTTTTCAGGAGGTTGCGGGTGAATGCGCGATGTTCGTTCGAAATCCGCGCCTCCAGGCTTTTCCAGGTGACGTCCTTCTCGCCCGCTGTCGAAATGTTTTCCGGAATCAGCACGTCGAGGCCGTAGGGCTTCCCATCGACGTGATCATCGATCCATTTCAATTCCTGCTCGATCGATTCCGGCGTATGCGATGTGGCGCCGAGCACGCCGAAACCCCCGGCGCGGCTGACCGCTGCCACCACATCGCGGCAGTGGCTGAAAGCCAGCAGCGGAAATTCAATTCCCAGCATTTGGCAGATCGGCGATTTCATTGTCGTTCGCTCCCGGAGAAATTCTGCAGCTGACGCTATCCCAACAGGACCTGCCGTGCCAAGCGCGCTAACCCCGTCACGACGAGCGTTCCATGAGGCAGAATATCGTAGGGCCTATTTGTCTCTTGCGCTTTCACGGCAGGGATAGAATGCTGGTACCGACACCCCGACAATTCCGATGGAGCTCCAATAGATGTCCGCCTTGCAACCCAGTTCCGGCAAAAGCCAGGCCGCGCCCGCCACGACTTACGATGTCGTTGTGGTCGGCGCCGGTTTCGCAGGGATGTACATGCTGCACAGGCTGCGGGGCCTCGGATTTTCGGTTCGGGTTTACGAGCAGGGCGGTGACGTTGGCGGCACCTGGTACTGGAATCGTTATCCCGGCGCGCGATGCGATGTCGAGAGCATGCAGTATTCCTATTCGTTTTCCGACGAGCTACAGCAGGAATGGGACTGGAGCGAGCGCTACGCTCCGCAGCCTGAAATTCTCAAATACGCCAATCACGTCGCCGACCGTTTCAAGCTCCGTAGCGATATTCAACTCAACACACGCGTCGATCGGGCGGTGTTTGACGAGAGCGCCAACTGCTGGGATGTGACTACGGCGGATGGCAAGCGGGTGAACGCGAAATACGTCGTGCTCGCCACCGGCTGCCTCTCGAATGCCCGGATGCCCGACATCAAGGGACTGTCGGAATTCAAGGGGAAGGTTTATCACACCGGGCACTGGCCACATGAGGCGGTGGATTTCACCGGCCTGCGCGTCGGCGTGATCGGCACCGGCTCCTCGGCGATACAGTCCGTACCCGTTATCGCCGAACAGGCCAGCCAGCTAACGGTCTTTCAGCGCACTCCCAATTTCAGCATCCCGGCCCGCAACGCGGCGCTGACCCCGGAAGAGCGGGAAGCATTTCGCGCAAAATACCCGGAGATCAGGCGCTTTGCGCGGGAAGAGGCGCGCAACGGCATCTACACGGATATGCCCGATCGCGGCGCGCTCGATGATGGCGATAACGAGCGCCGCTCGAAATACGAAGCTCGCTGGGCTCGCGGCGGGCTGACCTTCATGTCGGTCTACAACAATCTCGCCATCGACAAGGCGGCTAATGACACTGCCGCCGACTTTGTCCGCCAGAAGATCGCCGAAATCGTCAAGGATCCCGAAACGGCAAAGCTGCTGCAACCCAACAACCATCCGATCGGATCGAAGCGCATTTGCATCGACACCGATTATTTCGCAACCTTCAATCGCCCCAACGTGAAACTGGTCGATATCAGGTCCAATCCGATCGAGCAGATATCGGCGAATGCGGTGCGCGCCGGCGGAAAAGACTACGAAGTCGATGCACTGGTGCTGGCCACCGGCTTCGATGCCATGACCGGTTCGGTCGCCAAGATCGACATTCGAGGCCGCAATGGACTGACGCTCAACCAAAAATGGGCCGAAGGTCCCAAAACCTATCTCGGCCTGATGAGCGCGGGTTTTCCCAATCTGTTCATCATCACCGGACCCGGCAGCCCGTCGGTGCTTTCCAACATGATCGTCTCCATCGAGCAACATGTGGACTGGATCGCCGACTGCCTTGCTTACATGCGCAACAGCGGTGTCGACGCAATGGAAGCGCGGAAGGAGGCCGAAGACAAATGGGTGGCCCACGTCAACGAGGTCGCACACGCCACGCTCTATCCGCAAGCCAATTCCTGGTACATGGGCGCCAATATTCCCGGCAAGCCCCAGATCTTCATGCCCTATATCGGCGGTGTCGGCGTCTATCGCCAAATCTGCAACGAGGTCGCGGCAAACGGATATGAGGGTTTTGCGATGGAAGCAGCGGAGGAGAGACAGAAAGCGGCGGTGTCATAGCTGCAGTCATTGCGGGCTCGAGCCGCGAAAGCGCGGCGTCATTCAGGCACGCTGAGTGATTTGCCCGACAGCCGGTCCGAAGGGTCACCGGTCCAGCCCCATTTGAAAAAATATATTTCTTCCGGTTTGCCCCAAATCAAATCCATAACAGCGCCGTCTCGTCCCACCCAGGGGCGCTCGCGATCGTCACGGACGCGGGGCGAGATGCGATGGACGCTGATGTGCCGCTGACGAACGGCATGTGAGGCGGACGGCGAAGTCGTGTGGTTCTGACGCCTCGACGCTGGCGTCAAGTTGGCGGGAAGTGTCCCGCCGATGACGGTGACAATAAAGCCCGATCACCGGGAAGA
>JAICIT010000461.1 GCA_025960445.1 Bradyrhizobium sp.
CCAGATCGAGGCGGTGCTGATGCGCGGGGCGGGTTTCCACGTCCGGGTGTTGCCGCAAGAGGACTTAGGTTGGGAGGAGAATCCGCCAACTTTGCTCGAGTTCATCCGCCGTGATTTACGCTGGTGCCAAGGCAACATGCAGTATTGGCGGTTTCTCTGGCTTGCGGGTCTCAGGGCCGTGAGCCGTTATCAATTGGCTCTGGCCATCTGTATGTTTGTCGGATCTCCCGCCTGGATCGGGCTGCTCGTTCTCGGCACGCTGGGCGTCGTTTTGGCTGATAGGCCCGACGCTTTCATTCGGGCCGACGCGGGCATGGCGCTCCTGGTTAGTGTGCTGGTGATGTGGTTTTCGCCAAAGATTGCGACCGCGATCGACGTTCTGCTCGATCCACGACTTCGCCGTGCCTTTGGCGGAGCTGGATTATTCCTCATCAACTTCGCCATCGAAACCGTGTTTTCGATCGTGCTTTGCCCGATCCTGTGGTTTGGGCATACGATCTTCCTTGCGGCCCTGATGTTCGGCCACGAAATCGGCTGGATCGGACAGACCCGTGACGATCACGCCGTGCCATTCAAGCTGGCGCTGCACAATTTGTGGCCGCACACACTGCTCGGATGGAGTGCGCTCGGCTTGTTGGCGGCGGTACAACCGGCGGCTATTCCCTACGCGTTGTTTCTCGCCGCCGGTCCGGCCCTCGCCATTCCGTTCGCGATCGTGACGGCCTGGCCCTTGTTCGGCGGCCTTGCTGCCCGGGTTGGCATCGGCCGGCTTCCCGAGGAGATCACCAGGCCGGAAGTGCTGGCGGTCTTGGCGCTACCTGCGATAGCCCCAACGGCATCGTCACCTCTGCCAAGTTCGGTCTGAGCAGTGTTCGAAGGGTTCAGCACCGCGCGAGGGGTTGTTCGTTCGCTACGGATCTACTACGGCAACAGGTCGCGCGCGGCGGCAATGGACCGGTTATATGGCGGGTTTGTCCGGCGTGGCGAGCTGGTGTTCGACATCGGCGCGCATGTCGGTGACCGCGTGGCTTCCTTCCGCCGGCTGGGCGCCCGCGTCGTCGCGGTTGAGCCGCAGCCTGCCTTGGCCAAAGTGCTCAAGCTGTTTTACGGGCGCAGCGCCGAGGTCTCGATTGAGACCGAGGCAGTCGGTCGCAGCGCCGGCACGATCAGCATGATGATCAACATCGACAATCCGACCGTTTCGTCAGCGTCGCCTGCTTTCGTGGCTGCCGCGTGCGAAGCGCCCGGGTGGGAGGGCCAGCGGTGGATAAAGTCGGTGACCGTGCCGGTCACGACGTTGGATGCACTGATCGACAAGTACGGCACTCCGGCATTCATCAAGATCGACGTTGAAGGCTTGGAGGAAGAAGCGCTGGCGGGACTCACTCGCGCGGTCGCGGCGCTATCCTTTGAGTTCACGACCATCCAGCGCGACATCGCGCTCGCCTGCGTCGAACGCTGCATCGCGATCGGTTACACGCGGTTCAACGCCGCGCTCGGCGAAACTCAGACCTTTACGCATGCGAAGTGGGTCGACGGTCGAGAGATCACGCGCTGGCTCATCGCGCTGCCGGGTACGGCCAATTCGGGAGACATCTATGCCGCATTGGCCTGACGGCGAGCAGCGCGTCGCGTCGCGGTCGTATCTCGCGATAGCTGCGCTGATCGCAGCGGGCTACGCGCTGACGCTGCTGATCTTCTATCCGGGCATCATGACTTTCGATGCCAAATTTGTTTACGGGTACATCGCAAAGGGCGTGCTGGGTGATTGGCAATCCCCGCTCATGACCCTGTTGTGGAAACTGATCGACCCGATTGCGCCCGGTTCGGGCAGCATGTTCCTGCTCATCGCGACCTCCTACTGGCTTGGATTTGGGCTCCTGGCGTTCGCGGCGGCACGCCGCTCGACACGTATGGCGCTTTGTCTGCCGCTATTGGCGCTGATGCCGCCGGCTTTTGTATTTGTCGGAATTATCTGGCGGGATGTTCTCTTCGCGATCACCTGGTTCCTGGCTGCGGTGATCGCCTACGCTGCTGGCCACCGTGGCGCGCGCCTTTGGCTGCCGGCGCAAGCGCTGGGGCTTGCGCTCTGCGCCTTCGGGGTCTTGCTCCGTCCAAACGCGCTAGTCGCAGCGCCAATCCTTGCCGCTTACATTCTGTGGCCGTCCCGGCTGTCGCTCAAACGCACAGCCATCCTGTTCGTCCCTGCGATGCTGGCGTTTTTTGCTTTGGTGCAGGTCGTCTATTACGGCGTGCTGGGCGCAACGCGACAACATCCATTGCAGACGATCATGGTGTTCGACCTCGGCGGGATCAGCCATTTCACCAAGCAGAATCAGTTCCCGGTGACCTGGAGCGATTCTGAAAGCGCAATGCTCCTGAATAGCTGCTATCAGCCGACCGAGTGGGACATCTATTGGCGGCTTAAGCCCTGCGATTTTGTCATGCGCAAAATCGAAAAGGAGCAGGGTCTTTTCGGCACAGCGGCGATCACCGAGGCGTGGATGCTGGCGCTAACGCGCCATCCGCTAGCCTATCTTCGCCATCGCTCGGCGTTCATGTGGAATTTCCTTGCCGGCGACAATCCCACCATGTGGCTTGCCGACCTCGACCATTGGACTAAGACGGTATTTCCGGATCGCGTCGCTTTTGCCGCGCTGGTCTCCCTGCATAATTTGCTCAAGCCAACGCCGCTGTTCCGCACTGGTTTGTGGTTGCTAGTATGCCTGATCGTGTGCGGGTTCGCGTGGAGACGCCGCTGGACGCCGGAGGGCGCCTTCGCCTTCGGCGTATGCGGATCGGCGGCGGTGTACGTGCTCAGTTTCTTTGCAGTCGGCGTCGCGTCCGATTTTCGCTACGGCTATTGGGCAGTGCTCGCCGGCATCGCCGGTGGCACACTCGCCACGCTGGGCGGCTCTACTCCCAAGGTGTCAGTGAAATCTAGTTGCGACCACCGGAAAGCGTCTTGAACGGGCAGCCGGACTATTTGCTGCCGGTTGGCGCTGCGGAAGCCGTCCATGCCTTGTAATCGGTCTCCGAAACGGTCGGCAACTTTTTCAGAAATGCGACGATCGACCAGATATCGTCGTCTTTGGCGCCCGCCTGCGCGAAGCTTGGCATGCCTGTCATGTTGATGCCGTTCTTCACAACCCAAAACAATTGCGACGGAGACAGGCCATCGACGACTTCCTTTAAATCCGGCGGATCCGGATGGAGCCCTTCCGAGAACTTGGCCCAACTGACGCCCGGCCCGCCGTGGCATGTCGGACAGCCTTGTGCGGCAAACGCTTTGGCCCCGGCTTGCACGCTTGCGGGTTCGTTGATTGA
>JAICIT010000462.1 GCA_025960445.1 Bradyrhizobium sp.
CACTGCCGGGCTCGTCAATTTGACAGCACAAAATTCGCTTGGGTTGAATTCCTCTTTGGTTCTCGCAGAGATTGTTTCGGATTTCGAAACATCGGTCGAAGTTCAGCTTTCTGATGAAGGCAAGCAAGCGTTGATCGTCGCGGTTTCCGTTGCGGGCATGCCGTGCCAAAGCTCTTGCAGGGAGCGGCCGTCACGCGAAGCGTGAGCGGCCTTCCGCAGACTGAGCTCGCACTACCGTTCTTCTGCGGGCTCCCTAGCGTCCGCCCTCTTGAGCCAGTCGCGTACCAGCACGAGGTCGGCACGCGAGAGCTGGTGACCGGCAGGCAACAATTGATGACTCACGTCCGCGCCTACTTCGCGCAGCATGGCGGCCAGGCTGGCCGAGTTGGATGCAGGAACGATCGGATCGGCCTTGCCCGAAGTGATCAGGACGGGCACTCCCGAGAGGTCTGGATGGGGTGGGTCCGAAAGTGGCGCCATGGCCCGGAGCAGCGCGGCGCCGGCAAGCGTGCCAGGACGCAGCAGCATCACGGCTGCCGCGATGTTTGCGCCGTTGGAATACCCCAACGCGATCGGACGGTCGATGCCGTGGCGGCGCCGTGTCTCCTCCACGAAATCCGCGAGTTCGAAGGCCCGACGCCGGACGTCGTCTTCGTCAAAGACGCCTTCCGACGAGCGGCGGAAGAAGCGTGGCATCCCGTTCTCGAGCACGCGACCGCGCGGCGAGAGCAATGCCGACCCCGGCGAGACCATCGCTCCGAGTTCAAGCAGATCGTTCTCATCGCCGCCGGTGCCGTGAAGCAGAAGGAGCGGAGGCGCCCCTGCCTCCTTTGCGGGTTCGAACCGATAAATAAACTCGCCTGTCATGACGCGGCCTCTTCCAGCACCGGCAGCACGCCTTCGATTTCCTTGCGATAGGACTCCAGGAACTTCGGCAGCTTCAAATCCCGCCCGAGAGTCTCGACTGGTTCATCGACGGCGAAGCCAGGAATGTCCGTTGCGATCTCGAACAGAACGCCGCCCGGCTCGCGAAAGTAGATCGAACGGAAGTAGTTGCGATCCTTCTGTTCGGTCGGGTGTTGGCCATGTGTCCGGACCAGCTTCTCCGCCATCTCGGCCTGCTGAGCATCATCAGCGGCGCGAAAGGCGATGTGATGCACCGAACCGCGTCCCTGATGTCCTCGCAAGAACCCCTTTGCTTCGTAGATATCGACGACGCTGCCGTTAGCGTCGCCCGGTGCGATGTAGCGGATCACCGATCCTTCACGGGCGGCCTCGCGGAAGCCGAACACGTCGGTGAGTATCGCGGCGGTCTTCTCCGCGCTGTCGAGCAGCAGCGTCACGCCCTGGAAACCACGTATTGCGTGTTCGGCCGGGACGTCGCCGTTGCTCCAGCCGGGCTCGCTCTCGATACCGGCTACGCCGACCAGCGCGAGCGCCGTCCCGTCCGGATCGGTAAACGGCAGTACCTGTTCGCCGAACCTCTTCTCCAGCGGCTGATGGGAAACGCCTTTTTCGACGAAACGCTGGGTCCAGTAGCCGAGCGATTTTAGCGGCACGCGAAAAGCGGTCTGATGGGTTTCGCCGACGCCACGACGGCCGGCCGGAGCTCCCGCCCAAGGGAAGAACGTCAGGATGGTGCCCGGACGGCCGGTCTCGTCGCCATAATAGAAGTGATAGGTCGATGGATCATCGAAGTTGACCGTTTTCTTGACGAAGCGCAGGCCGAGGTCGCGCGTGTAGAAGTCGAAATTTCTTAATGGATCACCGGCGATTGCCGTCACATGATGGATACCTGGCATGACATTGCCTCCTTGATGGGTGCCCGGTCGGGCCGTTGCATCAAATATCGGACCGCTTCTGATTGAGGACAATGCGTGTTCTTATAGCCACTCTGTCCACAAATCGGCGACAATGGAGGGACAGGCTTGGACAAGGTGGCGAGCCTGCGGGCGTTCGTGAAGGTGGTCGAGACCGGCAGCTTTGCCGAAGCCGGCCGTCAGCTCCGCCTGTCCCGCTCGGCGATCAGCAAATATGTTGCCGAGTTGGAGCAAAATCTCGGCGTGCAGCTTCTCAACCGGACCACTCGCCACGCGAGTCCGAACGAGAGCGGCCAGTTGTATTTTGAGCGCGCGCTCACCGTGCTTTCGGAACTGGATGCGGCTGACCAGGCGGTAGCCCAAGCGGAGTCAACGCCGAGAGGGCTGTTGCGGATCAATGCGCCGATGTCCTTTGGTACATTGCGGCTGGGGCCTGCGATAGCGGGCTTCATGGAAAAATATCCCGAAGTCAGGCTGCAGTTGGTTCTCAGTGACGAGTTGCTCGACCCGGTGCAGGATGGATTTGACGTCACTCTTCGGATTGCCGAGCTGGAGTCCTCCAGCCTGATCGCCCGCAAGATCACGCCGATCGAGCGGGCCGTCTGCGCTTCGCCCGAGTATCTGGCGCGGCATGGGACCCCCGTGCATCCGCGCGATCTTCGCGACCATGTATCGTTGACCTACGGCTACCTGCTGACCGGCAATCAATGGAAGCTGACGGGCTCCGACGGCGATCACTGGATCCAGCCATCCTGGTCACTGTGCGTCAACAACGCGGAGGTGCTCCGCGATGCCGCGATCCGAGGTCGCGGTATAGCGCTGATCCCGAATTTCATCGCAGGCGACGCGCTGGAGAACGGTACGTTGCAGGCAGTGCTGAAGGATTACCACGCGCCGCCGTTGGCGCTTTACGCGATTTACCCGCCAACGCGACACCTCTCGGTCAAGGTGCGCTTGCTCATCGATTTTCTGCTCGAGCGCTTCGGACTGAAAGCAGCTTAGCCGTGGGGGACGCAAGTTCGTCATCACCCGCGGAGCAATGATACGCCAGCATCATTTGCCGGACTCCCGAGACTACTCACAATGGCAGCCGAAGTAGATCTCTTCCGACAATTATCTTTCCTCCGAATGTCGTCCGAACAGCTTCGCTCCATACGTCGGGTGTGAGGGTTCTATCATCCGGAGGCACGAAGTGATTGAGCACAAGCATTTTGACGTTCGCCATCGTCGCGATGCGGCCCACGTCCTCGGCCCGGGTATGGTGGCTCAGGATGCTGGCCTTCAGCTTATCAGCATTCGGCCGACGGCTCACCAAGGCATCCACACCAGGTGCGTACAAGACTTCATGCACGAGGTAATCGGCTCCTTTCGCGAACTCAGCCAGCGGTGGAAAGAACGCGGTGTCGCCTGAAAAGACCACCGTCTTGTCGCCCAATTCGAATTTGAAAGCGTAGCTCTC
>JAICIT010000463.1 GCA_025960445.1 Bradyrhizobium sp.
CTAGTGGTCTGATTCTAACATTCGCATCCCGTTTCAGCGAGGGTCTTTGCGAATGTTAGAATCAAGGACCACTAGCAAATATAGGTTTCTAGTGGAGTTTCGGATTTGACATTCGCTTCGTGAGCCCGCGGCCAGGTGGGTAGCGAATGTCAAATCCACTCCACTAGCAGCTAGTAGGTCAACTCGGCGACCGCAATCCGGTTTTCCGATGCCGGCCACGTTCGCGCGACGATCCGCTCCTCGTTGAACATCGCCGTGACGGGTCGGGCTTCGGCGGCAGGCAGCCGGAGTGTGCTGGTTGAATCGCCAGGCACTCCCGGCTTGACGTCGGTCGGCCCTTTGCCATCGAACAGCACGATATCGCGCGGCAGCCCGAAATAACCGCGCGGCCGCGACATCAGGGTAACGCTGCCAGCTCCCGCATCCCCGGCTCCCAGTGGGCGCGCGGCGCGAAGATGCACGACGTCGGAGGAGCGCGGGAACGGCGAGCGATAAAAATGAGTGGTCGTCGAACCGGCCGATGTGAGCACGATCTCAAGATACCAGGTGGGATCGACCTTTGCCGGACCCCAACGTCCGTCCGCTGCTGTCTGCGATGAGTGAATGGGGCTACCGATACGTTCGCCGGTATCACCAGAAACGCGGTACACGTCCACCGATGCACCGGTCACCGGGCGAGTGGTTGGAACGCCTCCCGGGGTGCCGGTCACGAGCCCGCTCAAGCTGACTTCCGCTTCCGGTACGATCGCGATTCTGTCCGGCTCGCGCCCGGCGATGAACTTGTAGATTTCCCGGAACGCGCGCGGAGAAAATGCTGTCTCACGATGGTCGACCGCGCCGAGCACGAGATTGGTCGCACCCTTGAGCGCGGGGCCTGCCGCGGTGATGCCGGTCGGCGTACCCGGCTTGCCGACGAACCGGCCGTCTTCTTGGGCGTATTTGTCCATGCCGTCGCTGCGCAACGTCAGAAACGCGGTGCCCGGAGTTACTTCGCTCTCGCCCTCGTTCAGCCCGCGCAGGAACGGCCCGCGACCATTGAACTCGCCATTGAGCCCGACATCCCAATCGTAAACCCCGTGATTGGGAACGCCGCACAAGACGGCGTGGCTGACATCCGCCGCGCCGCCGTTTTTGATGTAGCTGCGAATCGAATTGCCGCCGCGCGAATTGCCAACCAGAGCCACGCGCGATGCGCCGGTACGGCGCTTCAACTGCTGGATGGCCTCGCCGAGTTCGCGACGCTGGTCTTCGGTCGAAGACTTGTTTGGCTCCGCCTTGGTATCATCGGCGCGGGCGAGCGGATCGGTGAAATTGATTGCGAACATGCGATCGCGCGGAACTCCGTTCGATTCCATCCGCCACAAAGTGGTGATCCAAAGCGCCGCGTGATCGCCATTGCCATGCACGAACAGTACGGGCGGCATTCCAGCTGCGTTCGGGGCGGCGGAAGGCGCCTGTGCGAACGCGGTCAGGCCGAAGTTCCCGGTGGCAAGGGGCAACGCTGCCGCACCCCTGAGTAGCATTCGCCGCGATAGACGCATCCCATATCCTCCCGGTTGCTTCGACACCTTGCTTGCTGGTGACCGCTGATAGCGGGCTTGGGCACCACTGTGAAGGGTCAGAACTTCTCCTCATTCGTGCGCCAAGGCAGCGCCGGGCAATTTCTCGGTCGGAAGCCGAAGTGAAATCAGCGGATTTCCGGTGTCCCTTTGAAACAGAAGTTCGGTAAAGTGGCCGGTGCAAGCATGACGAAAATCGGATTCGGGAGGCTCGGGAGCGCGGGATCGCCGAGGGCATCACCCGAAATCGATAGGAAGTCAGGGGCAGACAGCACTGGAATCGGAATGACTGAAAAGCCAAAACGCCAGATGTTTGCCGCCGATGGCGTCGCAGCTCCGTTGCGGCACTCCGCATTCCGGCGAATCTGGCTGGCGAGCTTGCTCTCAAACCTCGGGCTGTTGATTCAGGCGGTGGGCGCGGCCTGGGCAATGACGCAAATGACTTCTTCCGCCGATAAGGTCGCGCTGGTCCAGACCGCCTTGATGCTGCCGGTGATGCTGATCGCGATGCCCGCCGGCGCCATCGCGGACATGTATGACCGGCGCATCGTGGCGCTGGCCTCGCTGTCAATCGCGCTTGCTGGGGCGACCGCCCTCTCTATACTGGCTTGGCTCGGCCGACTCACGCCGGAAGTGCTGCTGGCGTTCTGCTTCGTGGTCGGCAGCGGCATGGCGCTGTTTGGACCGGCCTGGCAGTCGTCCGTCAGCGAGCAGGTGCCCGCCGAGACCTTGCCGTCCGCGGTCGCGCTGAACGGGATCAGCTACAATATCGCGCGAAGTTTCGGTCCCGCTATCGGGGGCATCGTCGTCGCAACCGCGGGCGCGGTCGCGGCCTTTGCGGCCAACGCCGTGCTTTACGTGCCGCTGCTGGTCGTGCTGTTTCTGTGGCGACGCTCCAGCGAGCCGTCGCGCCTGCCACGCGAGCGTCTCAACCGCGCGATCGTGTCGGGGGTGCGCTACATCGCCAATTCGCCGTCGATCCGTATCGTGCTGGCCCGGACATTGGTCACTGGCATCATTGGCGGATCGGTCTCGGCGCTGATGCCGCTGGTCGCCCGCGATCTCCTGCACGGCGGCGCGCAAACCTACGGCATCATGCTCGGCGCGTTCGGGATGGGCGCGGTGATCGGCGCGCTCAACATCAGCGAAATGCGTCGACGATTGACCGGGGAGGCGGCCATCCGGGCTTGCGCGCTGTCGATGGGTGGCGCCATCGCCGCTGTCGCGCTGAGCCGTGAGCCGGTCCTGACCGCGGCGGCGCTGGTGGTGGCCGGAGCGGTCTGGATGCTGGCGGTCGCCTTGTTCAATATCGGCGTGCAGCTCTCGGCGCCGCGCTGGGTCGCGGGACGCTCGCTGGCCGCCTTTCAAGCCTCGATCGCCGGCGGCATCGCGATCGGAAGCTGGGGCTGGGGACGGCTGACCGACGCCGCCGGGGTGGAAACGGCGTTGCTGGTTTCCGCCGCGCTAATGCTGGCCTCGCCGATCCTTGGCCTGTGGCTCGGGATGCCTCGGGTCGGCGCACGCAATGAAGACGCCGAGCTGCTGGCCGATCCGGAGGTTCGCCTTGCGTTGACCGGGCGGAGCGGCCCGCTGGTGGTCGAGATTGAATATCGGGTCGACCCGGAAAGCGCGCGCGCGTTCCACAATGTGATGCAGGAAGTCCAGCTCAGCCGCCAGCGCAACGGCGCCTATGGCTGGTCGATCGCCCGCGACATCGCC
>JAICIT010000464.1 GCA_025960445.1 Bradyrhizobium sp.
GCCAGATCAGCGGCCGACGCTGAGCCATTTCCAAACGCTGCGCCAAATACGACGACAGCAGCAACTACGCGTTTTGAATTACTCATCAAGTCCCCGTTTCTTCGCCGAGACCGCACTAACTACCGTCTGCCGCCAATCCCGGAGCTTGTTGAAGAGCTGTAGCGGCGGAATAATTTGGCTGTGCAAATGTCGTGGTCGGCGATTGCTTCATCGAATGCTTTCGGCCCGGCGGGCCGCGGATCCCGGACTTCAAGAATATAGCGGGTGTAGTTAAGAATCGGCTAACCGGCCCTTTCGAGGCGTGTTTGGTGGAGTTTTCGTGTGATTGAATTAAGCGTTCGAGAACCAGGGATTCACTTTCCGTAGCAGAGTTGTCAGTCATTTGAATCGAAGCCCATTGGATACGGATTTCATTTACGGATCGCCCTCCAAAATGCGGCAAAAGCTTATTAAAAATACCATCGGAACAGGGATAGCAAATCCATGTCAGAGAAAACCAACGCCTGCATTCCGCCCGCAGCATTGGCGGGCAGCATGAGGGATTTCCGCGTGCCCGGCGGAACGGATCTGCTGAAGCGCACGCAAGGTTTTTATGAGTGGCAGAACCTGCGTCGTCAAAGCGGCCTCTGGCCGTTTTCCCGCGCGACTGAAACAGGGCCGGATACCGTTTGCTGGGCGCAGGATGATCGCGGCAATAAAATGCATGGCGTCAATTTTGCTTCCCAAGACTATCTGAGCTTGTCGTCGCATTCCGCTATCAAGAGCGTGGCTAAAGCGACGATCGATCGCTGTGGCGTACACAGTGCCGGTTCTCCGGCTCTAGTGGGCAATACGTCATACTCCATCGCGCTGGAGCGCAAGATCGCCGACTTCCTGCAAACCGAAGAAGTGCTGCTATATCCGACGGGCTGGGCAGCGGGTTTCGGGGTAGTTAAGGGTCTCGTTCGCTCGGCGGATCACGTCGTGATGGATATTCTATCGCACTCCTGTCTTCAGGAAGGCGCAAGCGCGGCCACCAGCAACCTGCATATGTTTCGCCACCTCGACACTGATTATTGCCGAAACATCCTCACTAAGATACGAGCAAAGGACAATGAGAATGGCATTCTGGTTGTGACCGAAGCGCTTTTTTCGATGGACTCGGATACGCCCGATCTTTCAGCGCTTCAGGAGCTCTGCCACGAATTCAACGCTACCCTGGTTGTCGACGTTGCGCACGATTTGGGCAATTTGGGTGAGAACGGTCGCGGGTATCTCGGCATGCAGGACATGCTGGGAAAGATCGATATCGTTATGGGCAGCTTTTCCAAGACCTTCGCGTCCAATGGCGGCTTCATCGCGTGCAGAAGCCGTGCCGTGAAGGAGTATCTGCGCTTCTACAGCGCGCCGGCAACCTTCTCAAATGCGTTGTCACCGATCCAATCAGCGATCGTCCTTAAAGCCTTTGAGATCGTGGAGTCGCTCGAAGGACAGGCGCTGCGTTCGGCCATGATGGCAAACGTACTGACGCTCCGCCACAAATTGCGCGAAGTCGGTCTGGACTATTACGGCGATCCATCCGCGATCGTTTGCGTCAAGATGGGATCGGAAGGTCTCGCCCGCCTCGTGAGCAAGCAATTGCCTGAACTTGGATTAGTCGCAAATCTTGTTGAATTCCCCGCGGTTCCAAAAGGCGCTGCGCGGATCCGGATGCAAGTGATGGCCAACCATTCGGAACAGAACATTACCAACGCTGTCCAAATTCTCAGAACTGCCCGACAGCAGGCAGAAATCGATCTCGCGGCCATCGGCCGGCCCCCCAGAGACCGGCAGGGTGTCGCCGCCTGAGCAGAAGCCGGAGAGTAGGTGTCCGGTCCGGATCACCCCCGGCTAGTGTGAATTCATCAGCGGCGATGCAGCAGGAGCAGCCTTCGTTTGCGCCAGCAAATGGGTTGCGTCCAGACGTGATCTAGCAGCCGCTTGCGGCGTCAGCGCGTGAGCGTCACAATGTGGTCCCGTCTGGGGGTCACGAATGTGATCCCGCTCACACTCCCCACCCTCAGGACTGATTCATGCAAATTCGCAATCTCGGCGGCTCCGGCCTGCGCGTTTCCGCCGTCGGCCTTGGCTGCAACAATTTCGGCCAGCGCACGGATCTGGAAACATCACGCAAGGTGATCCACAAGGCGATCGACCTCGGCATCACCTTGTTCGATACCGCCGACATCTATGCGGGCATGGGCGGCTCCGAGACGGTGCTCGGCGAAGTGCTCGGCGCGCGCCGCAAGGACATCGTGCTGGCGACGAAATACTCCAAGCCGATGAGCACCGATGGCACCAAGCAGGGCGCGTCGCGGCGCTACATCATGGCCGCGGTCGAGGCGAGCCTGACCCGGTTGAAGACTGACTACATCGATCTCTACCAGCAGCACGATTACGATCCGTTGACCCCGATCGAGGAAACCCTGCGCGCGCTCGACGACCTGATCCATCAGGGCAAGGTTCGCTACATCGGCAATTCGAATTTTCCGGCGTGGCGCATCGCTGAAGCCGAACTCACCGCGCGGCAGATGAACGTCAATCCGTTCGTGTCGTGCCAGGACGAATACAGCCTGGTGGTGCGCGACATCGAAAAGGATCTGCTGCCGGCAGCGCAGGAGTACAATCTCGGCCTGCTGCCGTTCTTTCCGCTCGCCAGCGGTTTGCTGACCGGCAAATACAAGCGCGGCGCTGCTGCGCCGGCGGATACCCGCTTTGCCAAGGCGCCTGGCCTGCGCGATCGCTACGCCACGCCGCGCAACGAGGACATCGTCGATCAGCTGCAGAAATTCGTGCAGGCGCGCGGGCACAGTCTGCTTGAACTCGCATTTTCGTGGCTGGCGTCGCGACCGCAGGTGTCCAGCGTGATCGCAGGCGCCACGCGCGTCGAGCAGGTGGAGCAAAACGTCAAGGCGATCGGATGGGCGCTGAGCCCGGAGGATGTTGCGGAGATCGACAGGATCACCAAGTAATTCCGTAGATCGCCAAGCGGAACGCTGGATGACCAATCAGGTGGAAGTATCGCCCTCGCGGCGTCTGGCTTGCCCTCGATGCGGAACGGAATTTACCTGTGCGCTGGCCGGGCCGTGCTGGTGCGCGGAGGAAACCGCACGGCTGCCGATGCCGACCGATGGCGAGGATTGCCTGTGCCGGGAATGCCTGCGCAAGGCTGCCGGCGCTGCCGCGCAGCCGCAATAGAGGGCGATTGGATCGGCGCTACTTCACCACCGCCGCGGTTTGCCCGAACA
>JAICIT010000465.1 GCA_025960445.1 Bradyrhizobium sp.
CGAAGGACGGACGGCTAGATCTTCTCGACCTGCAGCGCGGCAAAATGTCCGCGTCGCTGCAGCCATGCCAACAGCAGCAGACTCGGCACCGCGACCACGACGCAGATCGCAAAGAACAACGGCCAGCCCGTGGCCTTTGCGACGTATCCCGCGCCCGAGGACAAATAGGTGCGCCCGACCGCGGCGAGCGCGGTCAGCAGAGCGTATTGAGTAGCGGTATGCAGCGGATTTTGGCACAGCGCCGAGAGATACGCGACGAAAATCACGGTCCCGATTGCGCTGGTGAAATTCTCGGCCGTGATGGCGAACCCCAATGCCCATTGATTGACGCCGGACACCGCCAGCCATGAGAACGACAGATTTGCGATCGCCTGCAGCACGCCGCCGATCCAAAGGCTTGCCGCCAGCGAGTAGCGGCGCGCCACAAAGCCGCCGGCAAAGCCGCCGATCAATGTCGCGGCCAGCCCGACGCCCTTGACGATGGCGGCGTAGTCATTGCGAGAAAAGCCGAGATCGATGACGAACGGCGCCGTCATGGCCCCGGAAAATGCGTCGGTGAATTTGTACAGCACCACGAAGGCGAGCGCCGCCAGCGCGTCCCTGCGGAGCAGGAACTCGGAGAAGGCGCCGACCGCCGCATGCATCACCCGCACGAATGCGGTCTCGGTGCTGGTCGCGGCTTCGGCGCGCGCCGACTGCTCCGGCTCAGTGGCGGCGAGCGCGGTCACCGTCCCGATCAGCACCAGCGCGGCCATGGTTACATATCCCCACATCCAAGCAGAGCCCCGTGCAATGCCCGTGCTCTCGAATCCGCTCACCAGAAAAAGAGCGCCGGCTGTCGAGACCAGCAGGCCGATACGGTACGCGGCGACATAGGAAGCCATGCCGGCGGCCTGTTCGCTCTCAGGCAGGCTTTCGACGCGAAACGCATCTACCACGATGTCCTGCGTCGACGACATCGCGGCGACCAGCAGCGCACCGAGCGCAACGAAAAGTGGCGAGCGCGCCGGATCGGTCAGCGACAGCAGCAGGATCGCGCCGATCAGCAGCAGTTGCGAGAACACCAGCCAGCCGCGGCGGCGGCCGAATGCGCGCGTAAACAATGGCACGTGCAATGCATCGACCAGCGGCGCCCACAGGAATTTCAGCGTGTAGGGCGTGCCGACCAACGCGAACAGGCCGATGGTGCCGAGGTCGACCCCGGATTCGCGCATCCAGACCAGCAGCGTCGAACCCGATAGCGCCAGCGGCAATCCGGAGGAGAAGCCCAGCAGCAGCACGATCAACACCCGGCGCTGCAGATAGACCGCCATGCTGTCGCGCCAGGATGCGCGAGGAGTTGCCAGGATCGATGCTTCCGGTGCGCTACTCATGTCGCAGTGCTAGCAGATTCAACGCGCAAAGATCATGGCGAGAGCGAGCAAAAACGCGATTTGTTTCGGTCGGGATAGAATTCACATCGTCAGCGCCGGCTTGACCCAGTTCCGTCGTGGCGGCCTGTCCCGGCCATTCACGTTCTCAGATGATCCTGTTGTAGGGATCAATCCGCCCAGGATTGTCTGCCGTAAAGCCGCCTATCGTTGCTAGAAGATGAAGGACGTGGATGGTCGGGACAGGCCCGGCCATGACGGCGGGAGGAATGTTCCCGATTATCTTGAGTCCTACGCCCTGCTGAGTCCTGGCCGGAGCCCTGCGTCACATCCCCAATTTCCGTCGTGGCGGCCTTGTCCTGCCCCTCCACGTTTTTCCAAATCCGCTTGTCGTCCATGACGACGAAGCCAAAAACCAGTCTCGCGTTCTACTCGCCGGCCCGTAGCTTGCGCGCCGGAAGCGGGAACAGCTCGGGGACGGCCGGTTTGCCGATCCGCGGAGGCTCGGGGGGCGCGTCGGCCTTGCTGAAATCCAGCTCTTCGATTCGTCCGGCGCGCTTTTCGATCTTGTCGGCGGAAATCAGGATCTGCCTGACATCCTCGTTGGCCTGCGTGAAATGGTTTTGCAGCTTCAGCACGCGATCGCGCAACCTGCCGAGGTCATCACCGAGATTCAACACCTCGGTGCGGATCTGATCGGCGGCGTCGCGCATCCGCGCATCCTTCAGGATTTGCTGCATCACCTGGATCGCGAGCATCAACAGCGATGGCGAGACCAGTACAACCCGGGCGCGATAGGCCTTCTGGATCACGTCATCGAATCCGTCGTGGATTTCGGCGTATACCGATTCCGACGGCACGAACATCAGCGCGCTGTCCTGGGTCTCGCCCGCAATCAGGTATTTCTCGCCGATGTCAGAGACATGCTTCATCACATCAGCGCGCAATCTTTGCGCGGCGATTTTTCGTTCCTCATCGGTGCGCGCGTCGTGCAGCGCGGTCACCGCTTCCAGCGGAAATTTCGCGTCGATGCAGAGCGGCCGGCCGTCGGGCAGGAACACTACGCAATCGGGCCGTTTGCCTGACGAGAGCGTGAACTGGAATTCGTAGGAGCCCTTCGGCATCCCGTCCTGGACGATCGCTTCCATTCGCGCTTGCCCGAACGCGCCGCGCGATTGCTTGTTGGCGAGCACATCACGCAGCGTGGTCACTTGCGAGGTGAGATCGGTGAGGTTTTTGTGGGCGTTGTCGATGATGCCGAGCCGTTCGTGCAGCACCCGCAAGCTGTCCATGGTGTTGCGGGTGGTCTGCTCCATCGATTGGCCGACGCGATGAGTCACCGAGTCCAGCCGCTCGCTAACCGCTCGAGCCATCTCGGCCTGACGGCCTGCCAGCGCCTGGCCCATCGCATCAACGCGCCCGGTGGCCTCGCTCTGCGCGCGCAGCATTTCGCTCAGCCTTTGTTCAAGCTCGTCGGCGCGGAGCGCCTGGGCCGTCGCGAGTTCGGCACTCCGGCGGCCGGATCGGGCTATCACCACGGCGATGATCACGAGCAGCAGCAGCGACAGGGCGCCAAAGCCGATCAGCGCCGCGCCGGTTCGGATCGGCAATTCGCCTACCGTAAAGAGAATCTCGTTCATGCAGCCGTTGTAACCGATTCGGCGATGAATACGAACGAAGAGGGAACATTTATGGTTAATCGAATCTTAATTTTCATGGTTAACGCTTTGCCAACGATCATGCGTAACGATCGGTAAACCGGATGGACCGTCGCATTGACCCCGGCAAATCAGCGGCTTAAATCGCCCGCCATGGCCATCAGAGAAATTATTATCCTGCCGGACAAGCAGTTGCGGCTGGTCTCCAAACCCGTCGAAAAGATCA
>JAICIT010000466.1 GCA_025960445.1 Bradyrhizobium sp.
CCGCATTCGAGACCGCGAGCAAGCCGGTCGCCGCCGAGAGCGCTGAATTCCGCCAGATCGCCAAGATGGCCGCAAGCGTCGATACCCTCGACGGATTCCTGCGCGAGATGAAGGCGCGATTCCCGGATGCGACGGCGCACGTGCCGCTCTCGCCGGACATCCAGAAGGCCGATCCCTTTGCCACGGGAGCGCTGCCGCGGATCATCGGAGTGAAAAAGGCCGAGGCGGCCAAATAGCCGCTGGTGTGATGCGCAAAGAGCGGCGCTATCCGCCGTAGCTCTGCACCAGGCTGCCCGCCACCAGCGACCACCCGTCAACCAGGACGAAGAAGATCAGCTTGAACGGCAGCGATACCACCACCGGCGGGAGCATCATCATTCCCATCGACATCAGGACGGACGCGACCACGAGGTCGATGATCAGAAACGGCAGGAACAAGAGAAAACCGATCTCGAACGCGCGCTTCAGTTCTGAGATCATGAAGCCGGGCACCAGTATCCGCAGCGACATATCTTCCGGCGTCGCCGGTGGCGGCTCGCCCGAAAGATCCATGAACAGCTTGAGGTCTTTTTCGCGGACGTTCTTCTGCATGAACCCGCGCAGCGGCACCGCGGCCCGCTGCAACGCATCCTCGACGCCAATCTGGTTCGCAACCAGCGGCTTGATGCCGTCGTCATAGGATTTTTGCAGCACCGGGCCCATGACGAAGGCGGTCAGAAACATTGCCAGCGCGATGATCACCGAGTTCGGCGGCGCAGTCGCAGTGCCCAGCGCCGTTCGCAGCAACGACAGCACGACGACGATCCGGGTGAAGGACGTCATCATGATCAGGATCGACGGCGCGATCGACAATACCGTCAACAACGCGATCAGCTGGATCGCGCGCTCGGTCACCCCGCCATTGCCCTGGCCGAGGTTGATACTGATGTCCTGCGCGAACGCCGGATCGGCGAGGGATCCGGCGGCTATCAGTATGGCAAGAAATAAAACTCTACGCGGGAATGGCGCCGATCTCACGAAGGCGTCTTTGGACGGCCAAGCAAGGACGCCATTTCGTCTTCGAGATTTTCGAAACCGCTCTTGGAGGAGGGCGGAGCCGGCGGAGCGGCCGGTTGCTCATTACGCGAGGGCGCGCGATTTGGTGGCGACTCTGGCGCCACCGACGGCGCGCCGACGCGCGGCTCGCTGGGCTCGGCGCCAGGCCTGCGAAGTGCAGCCTCCAGGCGCTGCGCCATCTCGGCGAGATTCTGGTCTGCGGACGATATCGCGGGTGCCTGAGGTGGGGGCGCGGCACGTTCCGGCGCACGCAACGGCGGCGCCTTCAGTGCTTCGCTCGGGCGTGCAGGACGCAAGGGAGATTCATTGCGAGATGTTACGCGTGAGGGCATCGGTTCGCCGCGCAGTTCGGGGCGAGGCTCCGGACGTCCGCTGAGAGGATTGCCGAGCGGCTCCGGGCTAAATCCAACCAACGGATCGCTCCGCCTTTCCGACGGCGCCCGGCGTACCTCGTCGGCGAAAGAGGGGCGGCTCGGCCGTAGCGGCGGCTCCGGCATTTGCGGCTCGGTATGATCGTGTCCATTGGACCTGTGTGCTTCGCCATCCGTCCAACCCGCCTCGGGCGCGGGGGCGGGCGCGATGCGCGGCGCCGCTTCGGCGCCCATGGGAGCGCGCTGCGGCAATTGATCCCGTCCGGGCATCGCGCGCACGATATTGGATTCGACGACGATATCGCTCGGTCCCCCGATCATCAGCAAATGCTCGATGTTGTCGCGCCGCACCAGCACCAGGCGCCGACGTCCGTCCACGGCTGCGGCATCGATCACGGCCAGCCGCGGCATCCGGCCGCGTGTCGTGTTCGCGCCAAGCCGATTGCCGGCGAATCGACGAACCAGCCAAGCGGCGAGTCCGATTAGCGCCAGAACGGCGACGAACGCGAAGAAAAATGTAAGTGCCTGCATGCTTGCCCCCGGCAAATGGCGCCTTTTTGTCCCTCGTCCATCGCACACGCATCGGAACGCGACGCAACAGACCGCGAAAAAAACCTGAGCTAGGCCGTAATGTTGTTAATGCGCGACGGCAGAAGCTGCCGCGTCGGTATCCTTAATAACCCATGAATCGTTATGGCCAAAACGACTTCTTGGGCTTCCAAATCCAATGCGTCGCTTGGTTAACGCAGTTTTCGTGGCGAAAATGCGCTCAATTGTGCTCAAACGCGCCAATCCGTCCCGCAACAAGCAGCGCCATCCCGATTGCACCTCTTAACCCGTTGTTAACCATGCACACGGCAAATTCTGCCTAGCTGAGGGCGTTCTGCCCATCAGCCAGGGGAGTGGCGGCCGATGCCTATCAACGATCTTCCGGTCCTGTCAGTCCTGCGCACCAAGATGCAGTGGCATCAGGAGCGTCAGCGCGTCTTGTCCGAAAATGTCTCCAACTCGGACACTCCGAATTTCAAGCCGCGCGATCTGGTCGAGCCGAGATTCGAAAGCACTGGCGCCGCCAGCGGTTCGACGGGCGCGCTGGCGATGATGCGCACCAGCACCTCGCACATTGAACCGGCGGGTGGTGGCGGACAGAATTTCGAGCAGAACCGCAAGTCTGGTTTTCAAACCCGCCCAGCGGGCAACGCCGTCAATCTCGAAGAAGAGATGCTCAAGGTGTCCGCCAACCAGATGGACTATGCCGCCGTCACCTCACTCTACAGCAAGAGCTTGCATCTTTTGAAAACAGCGATCGGCAAGGGCTGACGCTTGAGGCATGAACTGAGGGAGCCACGTCATGGCTAACGATGGAGGAGATTTCGCCCGCTCGATGAGCATCGCGACTTCGGGGCTGCGCGCGCAGGCCGGGCGGATGCGAGTGATCTCGGAAAATATCGCGAACGCGGATTCGACGGCGCCAACTGCCGCCGGCGATCCCTACCGCCGCAAGATTCCGACTTTTTCCTCCGAACTCGATCGCACGCTGGATGCGAAGGTTGTCGCACTCGGGAAAGTCCGGCCCGATGCGTCCGCGTTCCGGGTGAAGCACGAGCCTGGAAATCCCGCCGCCGATGCCGCGGGCAATGTCAAATATCCGAACGTCAATCCGCTGATCGAAATGACCGACATGCGAGACGCGCAGCGATCCTACGAAGCCAACCTCAACATCATCAGCGCCACCCGCCGAATGATCCAACGCACGCTCGACATACTCAAGACCTGACCAGGAAAGCTTGAACCATGGCTTCACCCACAGTCGCTGCAAATGCCTA
>JAICIT010000467.1 GCA_025960445.1 Bradyrhizobium sp.
AGGTTTCGAACATGGCCGCAAGCTGCGGATCATCAACTTTGTCGATGTCCTGACGTAGATGGGTCACCGTCTCCTCAAGGCGCTTCTTCATTTTCTCCGTATGATGCAGCGGGTTCTTGTCGGAAGCTGAAGCCATAGCCGCTTCTCCTGCTCTTGATGGATCAGAGCCAACGCCGCGATGGTGCGGCAGTTCCCGAATCGCTCGGGCGCGATCCCTCTCCCGCCACCGAGCTTGCCCGGATCGGCGGCCGTGGTTAATACGCGAGCTAAGATGCGCCGATGCCGCCGGGCGAGGCTCTGCATTCTCTATTGATCTTGTCAGCCAGCAGCTCTGCGGGCAGATATTGGCCGGATTCAGGGGTGGGACAAGCCACCGCATTTCGCACTATCATGCTACGGCTGCCTGCTGCGGCTGCGAAAATTGGAGACGACACAAGCGACGGGACCCCCAATGGCCGAACAGGATGATGTCCTCTACCTGATCGAAGATACCGGAACTGCTCCGGAAGCATCGACCGCGCGCAAGTGGAAGATCGCCGTCATTGACGACGATCCGGCGGTTCATGAGGGTACGCGCTTCGCGCTAAGCGACTACGAGCTCCGCGGCCAGACGCTCGAAATCCTCTCCGCCTACTCGGCGGCCGAGGGCCGCACTCTGATGCGCAATCACCCGGACATCGCGGCGGTGCTGCTCGACGTCATCATGGAAACCGACGCCGCGGGCCTGGATCTCGTCGACTACATTCGAAACGAACTGCACAACGAGACGGTCCGCATCATCTTGCGTACCGGCCAGCCCGGCCAGGCACCCGAGCGCCGCGTCATCGTCCAATACGATATCAACGACTACAAAGCGAAAACCGAGCTGACGGCGGATAAGCTGTTCACCTCGCTGACCGCGGCCTTGCGCAGTTATCAGCAGCTCGAGCGGATGGTGCAGACCAGGCGAGGTCTGGAAATCATCATCGATGCTGCCTCGACGCTGTACGACTTCAAGTCGATGCAGCGACTGGCTGAAGGCGTACTCACCCAGTTGGCCTCGCTTCTCAACGTCGATTGCGCCGGCATTCTGGTGCTGCGCGACGATGTCGGTAGTTCGGGAACCGATTATTCAGTGCTTGCCGGCTCCGGTTGCTACAGCCGCTTCATCGGAACGGCCGGATCCAAATCGCTGGATCCGGAGTTGCGCCAGATGGTCGAAGCGGCATTCCAGCGGCGCAAGAACGAATTCCTTGATCACCGCAGCGTTCTGTATCTGCGGACCGGCAGCGGTCGGGAAGTCGTGGTACTTTTGCAGGCCGAGCGCCAACTGTCGGATATGGACCGCGCGCTAGTCGAGCTTTTCGGCAGCAGGCTTTCGATCGCGTTCGACAACGTGATCCTCTATCAGCAGCTACAACAGGCTAATAGCCAACTCGAGGATCGGGTAGCACAGCGGACCCGCGCGCTGATGCAGGCCAACCGGAGGCTATCGTCACAGTGGCTGCGGCTGCAACGTGCGAACGGCTTCAAAAACGAAATTCTGGGCACCGTTGCGCACGATCTCAAGAACCCACTTGGCGTGATCCTCGGCAGGACCGAAATGCTGACCGAATTGATCATCGCTGGAACTTCCAAGGAGAGCGTCACCGCGCAGGTCGAGCACATTCGCGATGCCACCAAGCGGCTGACTTCGATGGTCGATAATCTGATTTCGGATGCGATGGCCGACGCCTTCGACATCTCCATCCGCCGTGAAGCGACCGATATTGCCGGCCTGGTCACCGAAGTAGCGGACGCAAACCAACCCTTGGCAACGAACAAGCAGCAGACCATCACGGTCTCCGCGCCGGCGAATTTCGTGACCATGTGCGATGCCGATCGCATCCGGGAAGCCATCGACAATTTGATCAGCAACGCCATCAAGTACAGCCCGATCGGCGGCAAGATCACCGTGCTGGTGAGCCACCACAACAACAACACCGTTATTCGCGTCGCTGATGAAGGCGCCGGCCTGTCGCCTGAAGACCTCGGCCGGCTATTCGGACGGTTTCAGCGGCTTTCGGCCAAACCTACGGGTGGTGAAAGCTCGACCGGACTTGGGCTTTCGATCGTCAAGCGCATTATCGATATGCATGGCGGCCAGGTGACCGCCGATAGTGCCGGGCCCGGACAGGGCTCGACCTTTACCGTAATGCTGCCTGCATTAGAGACGTCATGAGCCAGAGTCAGCACATTGTCATTGTGGACGACGAGGCGCCGGCACGCGAGATGGTCGGCGATTATCTGAAAATGCACGGCTTCACGGTCACGCTTTGCGACGGAGGAAAGAGCCTGCGCACGGCGATCGAAACCAGCGTGCCTGATCTGGTCGTTCTCGATCTGAACATGCCGGAGGAAGACGGGCTTTCCATCATCCGGGACCTGAAAGGCCGGATCAATGTTCCGGTCATCATGTTGACCGCAACCGCAAGCCCGATCGACCGCGTCGTCGGCCTCGAACTCGGTGCGGATGATTACATCGCCAAGCCTTGCGAACTGCGCGAATTGATGGCGCGAATCCGCTCGGTGCTGCGACGTAGCGCGCCTTCCAGGATTGCGGCCGGGACGGATGCCGCGAGCACAAAGGCAGCAAAAGATCGATTGGTGCGATTTGGCACCAAATGGCTCGATCTTGAGGCACAGGCGTTACGCGACGACGAGGGCAATGAGCATCCGTTGACTGCATCTGAATTCAGCTTGCTCAAGGTCTTCGCGGCAAATCCCAAGCGGGTATTGTCGCGCGAACGTTTGCTCGAACTCGCAAACGCACGTGACGCAGAAGCGTTCGATCGTGCGGTCGATCTGCGCATCATGCGAATTCGGCGCAAGATCGAACTCGATCCGACCAAGCCGGCCGTGATCCGGACCATTCGCGGTGGCGGTTATCTGTTTTCCCCCATAGGGGACAAATCCTGACCTGAGGCAGGCGTTTAGGCCTTCAATGAGGTTTGCGGGCAAACATCCTGAGCCTGACCAACCCAGCCCGCCGTTGAAACTGCTGACATTTCCACCCGGATTGTTTCATCGCCAGCCGCGAGACGAAACAATTCTCCCGCCGATGAAACCATTTTCCCCTTGGCGTGCAGACGTCCGGAAACGCTGGCTCAGTAACAATTTACCCCAACAACGCCGCTTAAGCGGCGCACGGGGAGCCAGTCATGCAAAACGTCATCGCCATAAATGCCGCGGCGCGGCAAGGCATCGTCGCCGCCCAGGCGACCTCGGATGA
>JAICIT010000468.1 GCA_025960445.1 Bradyrhizobium sp.
GTCGAGGAAGTCGTCGTCGACACGGCGATAGATGACGTCGACGCGCTTGAGCCCTTCGGTGGTCCGCATGAACACCTCGTCGTTCTTGACGATGAGATCGCGGCCTTCAACCAGTTCGATTCCGAGTTTATCGGCGAGGAACGAGTGCTCGTAATAGGCAGAGTTGTAGACCCCGGGCGTCATCAGCGCCACCGTCGGCTCGGCGGCGGCGCCGAGCGGGGCTACCGAGCGCAGCGCCGACAGCAACTCATCCGGGTATTTCTCCACAGGCGCGACGCGGTGACGTGCGAACAGGTCTGGAAACAGCCGCATCATGATTTCGCGGTTTTCCAGCATGTAAGACACGCCTGACGGCGTCCGCGCATTGTCCTCAAGGACGAAAAAATTTTCCGGATTGATGCGGACGATGTCGATGCCGGCGACGTGGACATAGACGTCGTGGGGCACATCATGGCCGTTCATCTCCGGCCGGAACACCGGGTTCTGGAAGATCAGGTCCTCCGGAATGATGTTGGCGCGCAGCACATCGCGTCCGTGATAGATGTCGCGCAGGAACATGTTCAGCGCGCGCACCCGCTGTTTCAGCCCCCTCTCGAGTAGCGCCCACTCCTTTGCCGACATAATCCGCGGGATGACGTCAAAGGGGATCAGCCGCTCCTGGGCCTCGGCATCGCCATAGACGGCGAAGGTGATCCCGATCCGCCGGAACAACAGCTCCGCCTCATGGCGGCGATATTCCAGCGCGTCGGCTGGCGTCTCCTTCAGCCAGCGGGAGAGCTCAAGATAGGCGAGACGGACCTCGCCGCCGGGCCCGTTCATTTCATCGAACGCAACTGCCATACGGTCTGACTGCTGTTTCTACCCAAGGGGGACAGTGCATGACGAAAAGGGATGGTAGCAAGGGCCGGGCCAGCGCGATATGCATTTGCCCGGGGCATAAGGGCGATGAGGTCCTGGGCTGCCTCCATTACGGGCTGCCACCTGCTTGTTTCGGTGGCAAACTTGCGTGACCTGGATGACTTGCTCCGTGCAGGCTCATCATCCGGGCGAGGAGAGTTCATGAGCGATATCGTCACGGCAGGCATTCTGGTGATCGGCGACGAGATCCTGTCCGGACGGACCAAGGACAAGAACATCGGGTTTATCGCCGAATATCTGACCAATATCGGCATCGACCTCAAGGAGGTCCGCATCGTCGCCGACGACGAAGCTGATATCGTCGCGGCGCTGGATGCGTTGCGTAGCCGCTACACGTACGTCTTTACGACCGGCGGCATAGGGCCGACCCATGACGATATCACGGCGGATAGCGTTGCGAAGGCCTTCGGCGTTCCGATCGATCATCATCCGGAGGTCGTGGCGCGCTTCAAGGAACGGTTCCAGGGCGCGGGCGAGTTGAACGAGGCGCGTTTGCGGATGGCGCGGATTCCGGAAGGCGCCGAACTGATCCAGAGCGCGACTATTCTGGCGCCCGGTTTCAAGATCGGCAACGTGATCGTCATGGCGGGGGTGCCCTCGATCATGCAGGCCATGATGGACATCGTCGCGCCGAAATTGAAATCCGGGGTCCGGATGTTGTCGGAATCGGTCCGCGCCAACTCGCGCGAAGGCGATATTGGCGGGCCGTTGCGCGAAATCGCCAATGCCCATCCCGACACCATCATCGGCAGTTATCCGTTCATGGACGAGGACAAAAAGCCGAACACCAATCTGGTGGTTCGCTCGCGTGATCCGGAAAAGCTCAATGCCGCGATGAACGCGGTCAAGGAAATGCTGGCCGGATTAAAGATTGCTCGCTAACGGGGCAGCGGGGTCGTCGCGCGATGACGACCGCGCGATCCGACAATATCCAGGAGAATAGAGATGGCGGAGCATCCGGAACTGAGCGCACAGGAGCGGGCAGGCAAAGCCTTTCCGGTCTCGTGGGACCAGTTTCACAGGGATTGCCGGGCGCTGACCTGGCGGCTGAACGACGTCGGCCCGTTTCATGCGCTTATCGCGATCACACGCGGCGGGTTGGTGCCGGCGGCGATTGTCGCGCGCGAACTCGGCGTGCGCGTGATCGATACGGTCTGCATGGCCAGCTACGCTCACACCACACAGGGAGACCTGCAGATTTTGAAGGGAGTGTCAGCAAGCACGGCGAGCCTGGGTGGCGGCACCGGCAAGGGATTGTTGATCGTCGACGATCTCGTCGATACCGGCAGGACGGCACGGCTGGTGCGCGACATGCTGCCGGACGCGCATTTCGCGACCGTTTACGCCAAGCCAAAGGGAAGGCCGCTGGTCGATACATTCATTACCGAGGTTTCGCAGGATACCTGGATTTTCTTTCCATGGGACACCGCGCTGTCGTTCCAGCCGCCGATCCGGGACGGCGCGGCGTGATCGACGATGTTGAGGGGCGCTCGTCCCCGCGATGATAATTTAGACCAACGGCGAGCGCTGATGCCGCTGCAAAATCGAGTCACGCCAACCGGCGACATTATCGCCACGCCGCATCGCGGGATGTTCACCGGCAATCGCGGCATCATCCACGATCCCGCGACCAAAACACTGACGCGGCGATGGGCGAGCCGGGCATGGCTCACTTGCCTCTGCGAATTCAGAGGCCGGCGGCGCGAGGTCATGAGCGGCCGAAGCTGGACCGAGCTGTTTTTTCTTGATGAGGCAACTGCGTTCGCGGCCGGTCACCGTCCATGCTTCTTCTGTCGCCGCGATGACGCCAACCGTTTTCGCATCGCCTGGCAAGATGGCAATCGCGTTACCAACATTCTGGCGCGCGAGATCGACGCCGTGCTTCACCTCGAGAGGCTGTCGTCGGCTAAGAAGCGGCTGCATCCGCTTCCAATGCCGTTCGAAGAATTGCCTGATGGCGCGATGCTGCAGGCGGGAAACGAAAGCTATTTGCTGCTGCAGGGTCATCCGCTGCTGTGGTCGCCGGGTGGTTATCGCGAGGCAGCGAGTAAGCTCGAAAGCGCGATGCTGCTGACGCCGCCCTCGACATTGCGGGCGCTGTTGGCGGGATATCGACCGGTCTTGCATGCGAGTGCACGTCGCCGACCTGGTCGGATCTAGCGCAGCGCTCGGCCCTGTTCGTCGACGCTCATCCGAGAATCGCGCAGCGTCCAGTCACGAACGATCTGGCGGCACCGTTGCAGTTTCGCGTCGTCCTGCGGCGAGCCTGCCGCACCCGAATTCTCAGGGGATCGTGCCGCCTGATCGATCACGGCCTGACAGGCAA
>JAICIT010000469.1 GCA_025960445.1 Bradyrhizobium sp.
AAGCGTTCGCCGGCGGCATAGCCGAGCCGAAACTGCAATTGCACCGCGGGCGAAATGGCGCGGTCGGCGAGATAGCCGCGCGCCTTGGCGCCGTGGCGCGTGGCCAAGGTGTCAGCAAAGAATTTCGCCGCCAGCTCCATTACATCATGGAGCGTCTTGCGGCGCTGCTCGTGACGCGCGGCTTCCGGTGTCGCGGCGGGCAAGGGCACGCCGGCCATGACCGCAAGGCGCTCGACCGCTTCGGTGAAGCCGACGCCTTCGGTCTCCATCAGGAAGGAAATGATGTCGCCGTGCTTGCCGGAGGAGAAGTCGTGATAAAATCCCTTCTGGTCGTTGACGGTGAACGACGGCGATTTCTCCTGCTGAAACGGCGACAGGCCCTTCCATTCCCGCCCGGCCCGCTTCAATTTCACGCGCCGACCTACGACTTCCGAGACTGGAAGCCGGGCGCGCAGATCATCGAGGAATTGGGGCGTAAAGCGCATATTTCGATGTTGCCGTGAGTCGGGGCTGATCTATCAGTAACATTTCGGTCAACCGATCATGCATACAGCTTGCGCGGCGTGGATGAGGCGGATTATCGGCCTTCTCCCGGCTATTCACAGGGGCTAGAAAGCGCCACCCACCCCGCGTTCCCCATCCACCTGAGACGCGCGGCTCGCCCGCGACCACCGGCATCGCCAATCGCGATTGGCTGGTTCGTCTCTGAAATGAAAGCAAGCATGAGTTTGCAACACAACACGAGATCGGCGCTGCTCGAAACAGATGAGGTCGCGCCGGTTCACGAAGTCAATGCGGCGGGACTCTCGCCGTTCCTTTTAACATGCGATCACTACGGCCGGGTCATTCCGCGTGTCCTCGGCGATCTCGGCCTCGGCGAAGACGACCTTGCGCGCCATATTGCCTGGGACATCGGCATCGCCGGTGTGGCCGAGGCGCTTTCCAAGCAGCTCGACGCACGCCTGATTGCGCAGCGCTATTCGCGACTGGTGATCGATTGCAACCGTCCGCCGCACGTCGCAAGCTCGATCGCGCGCATCAGCGAAGCGACGCCTATACCAGGCAATGAAAATATCGACGCCGAAGCGGCCCTGGCGCGGCGGCAATCGATCTTCGATCCGTACCACGACCGTATCGCCGAGGTGATCGATCAGCGCGTTCAGTCGAAGATTCCGACGATATTGATATCGCTGCACAGCTTCACACCGATTTACGCCGGAGTGGTAAGACCATGGCACGTCGCTCCGCTCTACCTTCATGACACGACGCTGCCGCCGCTGTTGCTGAAGCTGCTGCGCGCCCAGCCTGATCTGGTAGTCGGCGATAACGAGCCTTATTCGGTGAGTGATCAGACCGACTACACCATTCTGGTCCACGGCGAAAAGCGCAGGATCGCAAATAGCGCGATCGAAATCCGCCAGGACCTGATCGCCGAACAGGCCGGACAGCAAAAATGGGCCGAGCGGTTGGCGCGGATCTTTGCCGAGATCGAACAGACGTTGCGCGCGCAACGAGTGATCTAGCCAACGATCATCGCGCGCGCGTCAGCGCCAGCCAGATGCCGCCGCCGACCATGAAGCTGCCGGAGATGCGCGACAGCAGCCGCGTCCGCTTCGCCGAGAAAAATAGCCGGGCACGGCCGGCCAACAGCGCGTAGATGGTATCGGTGACCGCGCCTGTGACCATGAAAGTCACGCCGAGCAGCGCCACCTGCGTGATGTGGTCCTTGCTCATGTCCATGAACTGCGGAATGAACGCGCCAAAGAACACCAGCACCTTGGGATTGGATAGCAACACCACAAAGCCCTGAAGGAAGAAGCCGCCGCGCGGCGGAGGCGGCGGCGTGTCGGCATCGACCCGTTCTGCTGGCGCTCGGATCAGCTTGATGCCGAGCCATACCAGATAGGCGGCGCCGGCAAAGCGCACCCAGTCGAACCAGTAGCCCATCGTCGCCATCAGCGAGGTCAGGCCGACCGCGACGATGCCGATCACGATCGTGAGGCCAGCCTGCACGCCGGCGATATTGGTCAGTGCCGCGCGGGTGCCGTGCCGCAAGCCGTTGGCGATCACCAGCGTGACGACCGGACCCGGCAGCAGCGCGAGCGCGATGCAGGCGGCGACAAAGGCGAGATAAAGCTGAAGCGACATGCGGGGACTCGCACTTTGATGGCGTGATGGCCGGACCTCTCCCGGCCATCCATGTCTAGCCGGAAATTACCTCGACAAGAAGGCGCCGGTGCCAGGAAATTCAGGCGAGCCGGCTTCACGCTTTCGCCGACCAAGTCAGCGCCCGTCCATCGCCGCCAGCATCCAGCGCCCGATCTCGCGCGAGCCAAGAAATTCCAGCGCGCGCTCCTCAATGCGCGCGACAGTGGAGTTGCTCCGAGCTACCGCCACCACCAGATCGCAGCGCCGCGAAACCGCGATGCCCACCGCGCTATGCTCCAGACCATCGCCCAGCCGTAAATCGTACGGCCTCAATCGGCCGGGCATTTCGGCGATCCGGATGGTCCGCCCCGATTCAAGCGGCGCAAAACGTTGGCTGATCAGATCGAGATCGGCAACCCGATCGACTTCGTCGTCATCGGTGACGCCGCGATCGCAATTGCAAAATCCGATCTTCGGCCGCACATACAGCTCGATCTCACCGCCGCAACCATCGTCGGTGCAACGGAAGGCGCGCCCGGCGGGCCAGCCATCGCGCGGGAACGGCCAGGTGATTTCGCGCCAGCGTTCGAGATCCGAGCGCACATGCTGGTCGCCGGCGACGCTGCCCAGAATGCCCACAGAAGCCGCGACCGCGATCAACGCTCGGCGCATCTGACGTTCTCCATTACGGCTGTTCTTCCATCACCGAAGTCCGACGACCGCGCGTGCGGCGCCGGTCAGTTCGAGGATATGCAGGCCGGTGTTGGCGCGATCGACGATGTAGATGTAGCCGCGCTCATCGGTTTCGACATTGTTGGTCTGGATCGCGACCTTGCACCTGTCCTTGCCATCGATCGTCATGCAACGCTTGTCTGTTGCGGCCGTGATCGAGGGAATGAAATAGCCGACCTCGGTCGGGTGATACGGATCGCGAATGTCGAGCGCGCGCACGCCAGCATTGAAGAAGGCGATGAACGCCATCTTCTTGTAGTAGACCGGCGCCATGCTCTCGTTGGACGAGTGCGATCCGAACCGCCCTCCTCGCTGGCAGAACGAGCCGCTCGCCTCCGGAACCGTGTAGCTCGAAATCATCATC
>JAICIT010000470.1 GCA_025960445.1 Bradyrhizobium sp.
GCGATGGCAGCCAATCGACCGATTGTGGAAGTTCTGCACTTCGTAGGCGCGGGCGATCGCTACATCGCAAACCGGTTCCTGCGGCACTTTCTACGCCTTGGGCTTCAGGGCGGCGTGATCGGCGGGGGCGTCGCAATGTTCGCTTTCGGGTTCTCCGAATCGATCGCCGGCTGGTTTTCGGGCACCCCGGTCGGAGATCAGTTTGCCGCCTTGCTGGGGACGTTCGCGCTGCGGCCATCCGGCTATCTGGCGCTCGCGGTGCAGGCGGTGCTGATCGCGGCGATTACCGCCTGGGCCTCGCGGCGCACCCTGTTCGCCACGCTTAACGAGATCGACTGAGGTCAACGGCATATCCGACGCAAACCGGATTCCACTTCGCCCGAAAAACTTCTAGACTTGCCAATGGGGAGGATTACTGGCGGGCATGAACTTGCAGCGCAACGATTTAGTGAAGAAGTCGCCGCTCGCCACGGCGAGGGGGAAGCTGCGCGCTGCAATGCTGGTGCTCCTGGCAATTGTATTCGTGGCCGTCGCGGCCGGCTTTGTCGGATTTCTTTCGCAATTGCGTGGCGCCGAAGCCGAGCCAGCCCGGGCCGACGGAATCGTGGTTTTGACAGGCGGTTCGTCCCGCGTCTCCGATGCGATGGAACTGCTGGCTGGTGGCTATGGTGGGAGGCTTTTGATTTCGGGCGTGCATCCGACCAATGCGGCAAGGGACATTTCCCGATCGTTGTCGGACAACCAGTCGCTGCTGAGATGCTGCGTCGATCTTGATCGCTCCGCTGTCAACACGCGCAGCAATGCCGCCGAGACGCGTCGTTGGGCACACGAGCGCGGCTTCAAGTCGCTGATCGTCGTGACATCGAATTACCACATGCCGCGAGCCATCGTCGAACTGTCGCATGCGATGCCGAACGTTCACCTCATTCCGTTCGCGGTGGTCGGCGAGAAGTGGCGCGATGAATCCTGGTGGGCGAGTGCTGCGACGGTGCGCCTGCTGCTGTCGGAATACGTAAAGTATGTTGCCGCGGAGGTGCGGGTGCATCTGGCTGATGCCGGCTTTGGCCCGAGCGCCCGGTTTGCGGAAAAGCCGGACGGATCGCTGCCGCGCAGTCCGGCGACCGCTCAAGCCAATTGATCGGATTTCTTGATGGTCTCGATCTTCTTGCGTTCGCTGATCTACAACGTGCTGTTTTATTTGCTGCTGGTGTTTTGGATGCTGGTCGGCATTCCGACCTTTGTGATGCCGCGCTGGGCCATCATGAACATCGCCAGATATTGGGCCCGCAGCAGCATCTGGCTGCTGCGCGTAGTCTGCGGCACCAAGGTGGAATACCGCGGTCTCGAGAAAATTCCCGCAGGCCCGCTGATCGTCGCATCGAAGCATCAGTCGATGTGGGAGACGTTTGCGCTGCTGCAGTTTTTTCACGAGCCACTGTTTATTCTCAAGCGCGAGCTCAAATGGATACCGCTGTTCGGATGGTACCTGATCAAGTCCGACATGATCGGTATCGACCGCGCCGCCGGTGGGCGCTCGCTGCTGCAAATGGCTCGTCACGCCGGTGAGGCAGTCCGGCGCGGCCGTCAACTGATCATTTTTCCGGAAGGGACTCGAACCGCCGTCGATTCGCCGCCGCAATACAAGACAGGCGTGGCACAGATTTATGTCGACTGCGGGGTCACCTGTTTGCCGGTGGCGCTCAATTCGGGCCTGTTCTGGCCGCGCCGGACCTTCATGCGCTATCCGGGAACGCTGGTAGTTGAATTTCTCGATCCGCTTCCGCCGGGTCTGTCGCGGCGTGAATTCATCGGGCGCGTTTCGACCGCGATCGAGGAAGCCAGCGGCCGACTGATCGAAGCGGCGCGTCGGGAACAGGCGAAGCTGTTCGGACGTGTCCCCACTTCGGCCTCGGCAAAGGCGTAGCACGGCAGCTCTACTCCTCCGGAGGCTGCTGAAGATGCAGCGGCCTATCTTCGTGCAGCATCGACGCGAGTTGGTGGAGCTGTTTATCGCCAAAGCCTTCGGCTTCTATCGCTCTTACGGTTGCGATGACGTATTCGCGGTTTGCGCCGGATTGACCATGTCCCTGCTGCACGTGACGCAGTTGCTCCGCCAACGACAGGCGTCCGGCGTACTGCACGTGCCCGCGATCGACCACATAGGCGAGCGCGCTGACCCGCTGCCTCGGTTCGTTCTCCAGCCAAACCGATCGCATCACTTCCCGGTACACCGATGTGACCTGCTCGCGCGCGCGCAGGTAGGCGATAGTTGCCGCACGATGCTTCTCCGCGACCCGGAACGCTACTCCTCGGCACGCGCCGCCACGATCCAGGCCGAGCACGAGGCCGGGCTTTTCCGGCGTTCCCCGATGCACAAAGGAGTAAACGCAGAGCGCGCGATGTTCGCCGATGAGCCGTGCAGGAACCTGTTCGATAAATTCGAAGCCGGGCCGCCACATCAGCGAGCCATAGCCAAACACCCATAAATCGCCTTTGGACAATTCTGCTGACGGGGCTTTCGCTGGCATTGCGGGCATGGCCTACCAGAATTCTGCGATCGATCAAAATGCGTTAACTTGATGAGCACCGATAGCATCCCTTAATTGACAAAATCATTCGCCAAACCTCGCCGCATGTCCGATCTCAATCTCGCGCCGCGCCGGCGCCCGCTTTGGCGCCTGTTTCTCCTGCCGGTCCTGCTGCTGTTCGCCGCGGCGGCCTGGAGCGCGTTCTGGTTCTTTGCCGTATCCCAGGCCGGCATGGCAGCCGATGCGTGGCGCGCGCAGGAGGCGAAGTCGGGTCGGGTTTACGATTGTGCCCGGCGCTCGGTGGCCGGCTTCCCGTTTCGTCTCGAGATGCGCTGTGATGGCGCAAGCGTATCGCTTACCTCGCAGACGGCGGGACAGACGGCGACGCAGATCCCGATGACCGGCAAGCTCGGAGAAATCCTGATCGTCGCCCAGGTCTATGATCCGAAATTGCTGATCGCCGAGTTCACCGCCCCGGCAACGATTTCCGACGGTGGCGGATCGCCTTCGATGTCGGTCAACTGGAGCAAGGGTCGTTCCAGCGTCGTGGGCCTGCCGCAAATTCCGAACCGCGTATCGATCGTGTTCGATGACCCGGAGGTCGATCGAGTTAATGCCTCGGCGCTGGCGCCGCTGGCGCGGGCCAAACATATCGAACTGCATGGGCGTCTTGCCGAAGACTCGACGCCCGACCGTCCTGTCATCGAAACCGC
>JAICIT010000471.1 GCA_025960445.1 Bradyrhizobium sp.
GCGGGCCGCGCTTCGCCGCGGGCGACATAGGCGGCGAGGTTCGGAAATTCTTCCAGCAGGCCCGATGATTTCAGCCTGAGAAGCACCGACACCATCATCAAATCGCCTGCGCTGAACGCACCATCGAGCCAATCGGCATCGCGCAAGCTAGCGGAAAGTTGCTTCAACCGGCTGCGAACGCGATCTTCGACCAGAGGCAGGCGCTCCTTGTTCCATGCCTTGTCGCCCTCCAGGAGTTTCGCGCTTCCGAGTTCAAGGATCGGCGGTTCCATCGTGCTGAGCGCAGCAAACATCCATGTGATCGCGCGCGCTCGGGCATTGGCATCGTCCGGCAGCAGGCCCGCATATCGCTCGGCGATGTGGAGCACGATCGACCCTGTCTCGAACAGCGCGAGGTCGCCTTCCTCATAGGTTGGAATCTGACCGAAAGGATGAAGCGCCAGATGCGCGGCTTCCTTCATCGCGCGAAACGAAACCAGCCGAACCTCATAGGGTTGGCCCACTTCCTCAAGCGCCCAACGAACGCGCGTATCGCGCGCCAGTCCCTTGCCGCCATCGGGTGACTTTTCAAAGGCGGTAATGGTGATGGTCATCTTGACGATCCTCCTCGGGCGAAAATCCAACAGCGTAAACTGAAGATTAATTTGCACCCTTTACGATGTTGAAGCCCACCTCTCATCGTGATCGGCGTAAATCATGAAAATCGGTGCCCTCCTGACTGCCGCGATAATCTCGCTGTCAGCCGTCGGTGGCGGCCTCTCCGCATATGTCGCGGCCACAAAATACCAGACCATGGGCAAGGCTTCGGTGGCGCAAAGCCGGCTGGAGATCGTGCGGGCTGTCGGAGACATTCCACGTTACATGAACTCCGAGCGCGGCTTCGCTACCAATATCATGTTCGGCCCCGCCACTGTGGACCCCAAGGCGCGGGCGGAATTGATCGAGAAATACCGCAAACAGACCGACGGCGCGCGCGACAAGATGAACGCGATCCGCAAGACCCTATCGGGTGCGATCGATGACAGCGACGAGGTCGGCGCCGGAATCGATGCGTTGAACGCGAAGTTCGTGGCGTTGCGCGAGGCAATGGACAAGGCGATCGACGGCCCTGCGGAAGTCCGCAAGGACGCGGTCAAAAAGATCGTCGCGGAAAACGCTGTGTTCAATACCGCGGTCACGGCGCTGCTCGACAGTCAGGTTCGCAACATGGCGTTGCTCGATGGCGACGCATACCGGCACGCAGTGTATGCGAACATCGCCTGGACGCTGCGCGATGTCGGCGGTTACAACGCCAGCGTTCACAAAAATCTCGTTGGCGCCAAGCGCGCGGCAACCGAAGCCGAAAAAATGGAAATGAGCCGCTCGCAAGGCCGGGCTGACCAGATCTTGATGTCGTTGCAGGAATTGCGCGGTAATCCCGCGACGCCGGCCAATGTAGCGGCGGCGCTCGAGCGCATGAACGCTGCCTATGTCGATCGATTCGGCAACGAGCTGAAGATGGCGCGAGAAGGCGCCAGCAGCGGAAAATACGAGCACGATGTAGAAACCTATTATCCCGAATCCCAGCGCGGTCTTTCATCGGTGGTCGAGGTTCGTGACGCTTTCTATGACAACGCCGAGCAGGTGTTATCTGCTGCCTATTCTTCCGCGCGCCTCAGCTTTCTGATTGCGCTCGCGGGCCTGCTGGCTGTCGTGGTGGGAAGCGCTGGTCTGGTGATGATGGTCCGTCGCCGCGTCTGCGAGCCGATTGTCGCACTCACCGCGGCAATGTCGCAACTCGCTACCGGCGATGCCTCCGGCGAAATTCCGGGCGCCGATCGCAACGACGAGATCGGCGCGATGGCTGCGGCCGTGTGTGTTTTCAAGGACAACAAGATCGAGGCCGACCGGCTGGCCTGGGAGCAGGATGCCCAGAACGAAACAAAAATGCGGCGTGCCAGAACGCTCGACGACCTCACCCGCGCGCTCGAAACCAGGGTCACAGAACTGGTCGGCGGGTTATCGACGGCTTCCGCCGCCATGGAACAAACCGCGCAGTCGATGTCTTCGACCGCGTCAGCCACCAACCGTCAGGCGGCAATCGTGGCCACGGCTTCCGAACAGACATCGAGCAACGTGCAGACCGTCGCCAGTGCCACCGAAGAGATGGCCTCCTCGATCGCGGAGATCGGGCGACAGGTTGCGCAATCCACCGAAATCGCAAACCGCGCCGTCGATAATGCGCGCCGCACCGGGGAGACCGCCCGCTCGCTGGCCGAGGGCGCGCAGAAAATCGGCGATGTGGTGACCCTAATTCAGAACATCGCAGCGCAGACAAATTTGCTGGCGCTGAATGCAACGATTGAGGCGGCGCGCGCCGGCGACGCCGGACGCGGCTTTGCCGTGGTCGCCTCGGAGGTCAAATCGCTGGCCGGGCAAACTGCGAAAGCCACCACCGAAATCTCCGAGCAGATCGCGGCGATCCAGACGGCGAGCGACGAGACTGTGGCGGCGATCAAGAACGTGGTCGATGTGATCGGCGAGATCGATCAGATCGGCATGGCCATCGCATCTGCAATCGAGGAACAGGGCATGGCGACCACAGAGATCTCGCGCAGCATCCAGGAGGCCGCACGCGGCACACTGGAAGTGAATGCGAACATTTCCGGCGTGCAGCGCGCCGCCGATCAGACCGGAGCCGCCGCCGGTCAGGTGCTCGGCGCGGCACAACAATTGTCCTCTCAATCGGGCGAGCTAGCTGGACACGTCAACCGCTTCCTGTCCGAGGTTCGCGCAGCCTGATTGGCAACATGCCCGTCTGCTGATTTGGGGTGTGTCCATCCCCATTTGCAAAAACATTTGCATTCCCGCTTGGGCCAAATCACTTCATAAGCCCCTCCGTCTCGTCCCATGCAGGGGCGCTCGCGATCGTCACGGACGCGGGGCGGGATGCGATGGACGCTGATGTGCCGCTGACGAACGGCACGGAGGCGGACGGCGAAGTCGTGTGGTTCTGATGCCTCGACGCTGGCGTCAAGTTGGCGAAAGTAATTTCGCAAGCGACGGTGACAACAAAGCCCGATCACCGGGAAGATCACGTTATAAGTCGTAAACCATTGCGCGGGGAATGCCGGATGATCTCGGCGTGACCGTGGTGACTATGCTCGTATGCTTTTTTATTTTGCATGCGAGGCTGCGGGTGCATCGAGCGCCCGGCATTCCCTGCGCCCTCTGAATTTCAGATGGCTTCACACGATCCAAA
>JAICIT010000472.1 GCA_025960445.1 Bradyrhizobium sp.
GACGCGTATGCCAGCGCCGATCAGGCGCTGCTGATGATCGAAAAACGATTGCGCCGTTACAAGAGCAGGCTGAAGGATCGTTCGGCCCGCAAAGCCCACGCGGCTTCGGAGGCGCTTGCGGAGATCAGCGCGCCGGCGCTGGACGCATCAAGCTATGTGATCGAATCGCCAGCCGAAGGCGATGAAGAAATGATCGGCTACGCCCCCGTAATCATCGCCGAGACCAGCACGTCGTTGAAGCGGCTGTCCGTGAGCGAGGCTGTCATGGAACTGGATCTGACCGGCGCCCCCTGCATCGTGTTCCAGCACGGCTCGACCGGCCGGGTGAACGTCATTTACCGACGTTCGGACGGTAATATTGGCTGGGTTGACCCGCCGGGCGGCAAGCAGGGGGATCAGGCGTGACCGGCATTGACGGCCCCTAGGGCCCTCCCTATGGTCCGCCGCCCGAAACGTGCCGCCGCCAAAAAGCGTGTAGCGGGAGTTGGCACCGGGGCGTGGTTGGAGTAGAAGCCGCGCAACCAGAATCCGGGTGTAACCCGGCCTACCGCCTCATCTTCTTGACGCCGCCCTGCTAAAGCTTATTTCTCAGACTGACGGCTAATTCACCTCGGAACGCCCCATGACGATTACCGATCTGGTCGCACCCGAGGCGATTCTCCCCGCGTTGAAAGTCAACAGCAAGAAGCAGGCGCTCCAGGAACTGGCTGCGCGCGCATCAGTGCTCACCGGGCAGAACGAACGCGCGATTTTCGAGGTGCTGCTGCAGCGCGAGAAGCTGGGAACCACCGCGGTCGGCTATGGCGTCGCGATACCGCACGGCAAACTTCCCAAACTCGAAAAGCTGTTCGGGTTTTTTGCGCGGCTGGAGCGACCAATCGATTTCGAGGCGATGGATGGCCAGCCGGTCGATCTCGTGTTCCTGCTGCTGGCGCCTGAAGGGGCCGGTGCCGATCACCTGAAAGCGTTGGCGAGAATAGCGCGGTTGTTGCGCGACCAGGATGTCGCCAAGAAACTGCGTGCGTCGCGCGATGCGCAAGCGATCTATTCGGTGCTGGCGCTGCCGCCCGCGAGCGCGGCGTAGACCCGAATGCCTGCTATTATTTATCGCGACGAATCGGGCGGGATCACCGACCCTGTTGCGTGATCGATGCCGTGATCAATTCGTTGTCCGGGCCAGCGCATGCGAGAGGTAACGGACCGTGCGGCTACCGCCATGCACGGTAGCCGTCCCGACTTCAACAAATCCCGAAGCCGCGTGGAAGGCATCCGAGACCGGATTTGGTGGCCGTATATTTACTTCACAAAACACCTGCGCATGCCCGGCCTGGATCGCGTGTTCGAACAGATCACGATAGAGCCGTCGCGCACAGCCGCGGCCTCGAGCCGACGATGCGACCACGATCCGGTCCACATACACAAATCGCGAATAGCGGCTGCGAAACCATTGAAAGTTCGGACTGGTGTAATTGGCGTCCTGGTCCAGGGCCAACAGAAACGCGTCAACCTTCCCAATTCTCCGTGCCAGGAACGCCTGCCCGATGAGATCTTCGAGCTGCTCTGGTTGCAACCAGGACAACTCCCGCGCATGTGCGTTGTTCAGTTCAAGCAGGATTTGGCCTAGCGACGTTGCCCTGCCTGCGGCGGCGCGAGTGATGGATTTCAATTCGTCATCAAGCATGCGCTGAGGTTATCCCAAAGAAAAACGCGGGCTTCATTCCGGCCAAGCCGAGAACAATAACCCGCGTTCGATTCGTGAATTCTTGATTTAGCGTCGCTGACGCGGCGAGGACACGCTGCGAAATTCAGGTTTGGTTTCAGCGACGCCGCGCACCGGCAGTGTTCAGTGGACGCTGACCGCCTGGAGTTCATTGCTCCATGCGTTTGCGATCGCCGCTTCGCGGCTGTCGGTCAGCATGATCGGAGTGCCGTCGGCGGCATGGAGCGCGAACAGCTTCAGGCCGGGCGCGATTTTCGGCGCCTGCGGAAACAGGACCGGCACGTCCTCGGAGCGGATCTGCTTCACATACGCAATAGAACCCTCGCCCAAGGTCGCCAGCGACTCTGTTGAGACGCCCGCCGGTTCAAACACAACAGTACCTTCAGTCATGGTCTCGACTCCTCTGTCGGAATAAGCGGTCGAGTCCGCTACTCGTTCCATTATTCATGTTCATTGATAGCGATTGTCTTAACGACCTTTTCCGGCTCGGGCCGGGCCAAATCGATCGACAAAAGCCCGTTTTTCAGGTCCGCGCCCAGCACGTGCATCCCCTCTGCCAGCACAAAAGTCCGCTGGAAATGGCGCGCGGCGATGCCGCGATGGATGTATTGCCGAGCCTTGTCCTCCTGCTGACGGCCCCGGATCACGAGCTGGTTTTCCTCAATGGTTATATCGAGTTGGTCGCGGGTAAATCCGGCAACCGCCAGCGTGATTCGCAGCCGTTCGGGTTGACCGTTGGCGCGATCGCACCTCTCGATATTGTAAGGAGGATAGCCGTCGGCCCCTTTGACGACGCGATCGAGCGCCCGCTCGATTTCGTCGAATCCCAGAAGGAACGGACTAGATAACGAAGGAACACGAGTCATTTTTTTACAAAGTCCTCTCGAAGCGACTTTGACAGTTTGGAGCCCTTTCGGCGCTCCTGCCTACACGGCCCGGCGGCGGCTTAGCCCTCCGGACGATCCCAATATGGCAATGGCTTAGGCTGGGTTCAAGCACCGCAACGCACCATCCGGAACTCGCCCAAAAGCTATAGGTTGATCCGGTTTCGACCATCGGCGCTGAACAGATGCAGCTTCTCGCGCGGAGCAGCGGCATGGATGCGTTCGCCGATGGATGGCGCGACAGCGCCGGGAAGCCGAACGATCACTTCGCCCGGGGCTAGCTCGCCTGGTCGGGTGCTCACAGTCGGAACGTCGCGTTCCTGTGAGCGGATGCCATAGACGTATGTTTCAGCGCCGACCCGCTCGATCGCCTCCACTGTCAGATTCAATGTCAGGCCGCCGGTCGGTTTTTCGCTAGTCAGCAGCAGGTCCTCCGGGCGAATCCCGAGAATGCCGTCGCCGCCTGGGGCCTGAAACCCGCCCGCATCGTGCAGCGGCATCAAATTCATCGGCGGCGCGCCGATGAATGAGGCGACAAAGGTCGTCATGGGTTTCTGATAAATCTCAAGCGGATTACCGATCTGCTCGACACGGCCGCCATTCATCACCACCAGGATGTCGGCGAGAGTCA
>JAICIT010000473.1 GCA_025960445.1 Bradyrhizobium sp.
CGGACGCGCCGGCCGTCGGTCGGCGGAAGCTTGACGCGCAGGGTGACCGGAACAATCGCGGCATCCTCGGCGCGGGCTGGCATTTCGAGAGCGAGAACGCCGGCGGCATCATCCATGGGGCGATTGCTGAAGATGTCCTGTACCAGGCCGGGCCACGGATCGTAGGCATCGGGCGGGGCGGCGGGCGCGGCGGAAGCGCTAAACTGCAATGCAGCCAGCAGAGCGGCGACGCAGAGCGAGCGGTAATGGCGAGCTGGCATAGCTGCGATCCCTTTTGAGCGATCGACTTCAATATAAGCCGGTCGGCGGTCTATTCCCATTCAATTTCCGAAAATGCGGCCGTCGCGTTGCGGGCGTTGTAGTCGTCGAACAGCTCCCATCGCGCTCGCTCGGAGGCTGCGGCCGTCTCGGATGCGACCTTTATCGGCTCGCCGCGGGCAACCAGCGCGGCGACGTCCGCGGCCAGCTTTTCGAGATAACGGCGTTCATCGTCAAGCGCGCCCGGCCAGCTACTCACGGAGCCGTGACCGGGCACGACCCTTCGCGCGGAAACAGCCGCCAGCCCCGGCATGACCTTCAGCCAGCCGCGGATGCTGCCGTCGACAACGGGGACGTGAGTCAGGAAAACCAGATCGCCCCCGAAGAGCGTTCCGGTTTGCCCGTCGAGCACGGTGAGATCGCTGTCGCTGTGCGCCGTCGGCCAGGCCCGCAACGTGAGTTCGCGGTGCCCGAGATCGAGCTGACGGGTGCCGTCGATCAGAAGTGTGGGCGATACCAGGCGCACCTCATCGATCAGACCGTCGCCCATGACGCGGCGAAAGGCATCGATGTAGAACTGTCCGCGCGTGGCCAGCGCTTGCGGCAAATTTTTGTGACCGACGAAGCTCGCGCCCTCGCCAGCGAATGCGACATTCCCAAACACATGATCGGGGTGGGCGTGCGTATTGATCACATAGCGGATCGGCTTGTCGGTGCGGGCACGTATGGCGGCGAGCAGTTGCCTGCCTTCACGGGGACTGCCTCCGGTGTCGATCACCGCCACCGCTTCGCTGCCGATGATGAAACCGATGTTGGCTATGGCTCCTTCGTTTTCTTGCGTCATCAGGGCAGTCGCGCCAATGTGCACAAACACTCCTGGTGCGATCTCGTTGACTGTCAGCGGCTTCGGCTCTTGCGCGTGTACGGCCGCCGCAAGGGCTGTGAGCGTGCCCAAAACGAATGCCATCAAAAGCAGGGCTGAGCGGCGAGCCATCCGAACAGTTTCCAGGCAACGCACGCGATGTTCCGCGCGCTGCATCGCAGCAAGAAAATCGGAAAAGTTGAAAATCGGAAAGCTTATTGTGTGTTGCACGGGTCAATTGGCAAGCACAATCTATCGGCCCGGGATGTCGGCACGGATAGGCCGCTGACAAAAGGATCACAACCTGCACAAAACAAAGGGCCGCCGCATAAAAGGCAGAGTTATGCCTGCATGAATGCTGGGGCCAATGATAGCCGAAGCCGCAGCACCGGCGAGAGTAGTTGCGCGCCCGTGTGAACAAGACGGAGAAGGACGACGATGAACAATGCTTCGCTGCACCGTTGGTTGACGATTACGGCTCTTTCCATCGCTGCCATGCTGACGGCGCACCGGGGAGCCGCTGTGGCGCAGCAACAGCCGATGGACAACACCGACCTATCGATCGAGTTGGTCGATCCAAAAGTGCTGAGGGTCTGCGCCGATCCGCGCAATCTCCCGTTCTCGAACGAGAAGGGTGAGGGCTTTGAGAACAAGATCGCCGAGCTGTTTGCGGAGAAGCTGCACAAGAAACTCGACTACATGTACTTTCCCCAGGCGACGGGTTTTGTCCGGATGACGCTTGGCGCCCATCGATGCGACGTCATCATGGGCATCCCGCAAGGTGACGAGCTCGTCCAGGGCACAAACCCCTATTATCGCACGGCCTATGCGCTGGTCACCAAATCCGGTAGCGGACTCGAGGACGTCGCCTCGCTTGGCGATGAGCGCCTGAAGGGAAAACATCTCGGCATTGTCGCTGGCACGCCACCGGCAACCAACATGGCGGCGAACGGACTGATGGCCAGCGCCAAGCCTTATCCGTTGATGATCGATACCCGCGTCGATTCCTCGGTGGCGGCGATGATCAAGGATTTGAAAGCGGGAGAGATCGAGGCCGCCGTTCTGTGGGGACCGATGGCTGGGTACTATGCCATGCATTCTGATCCCGCGTTGCACATTTCGCCGCTGGTGAAGGAAACATCCGGGCCGCAACTGGTCTACCGCATCGGCATGGGAGTTCGCCCAGCCGATCAGAACTGGAAGAGGTTGCTCAACCGCCTGATCCAGGAGAACCAGCCGGCTATCAACGAAATCCTGCTCGGTTTCGGCGTGCCGCTGCTCGACGAGAATAATCGGCTGATTACCGCGGAGATGACGGCCAAGCGACCATGAGATCGGCGCTTGCCGGATTGGTCGCTCTCACGCTGCCCTGGATGGCATCGGCACTCGCGGAGAATGCTCCGGAGCCGGAAGGATACCGCACCGACAATTATCGCGCGCCCGTGCCTCCAACGCTCGCCGGCGCGCGCGTTCTGGCGACTGAACAGGCCGAAATGATCTGGCGCGCCAGGTCCGGCGTTTTCGTGGACGTGCTGCCGCGTCCGCCGAAGCCGTCAAACCTTCCCGCAGGTACGGTCTGGCGCGACAAGCCGAGATTCAATATTCCGGGCAGCATCTGGCTGCCCGACACCGGTTATGGCGAACTCGCCGCGACAACCGAGACATATTTCAGGCACGGGCTTGTCAAAGCCACCGGCGGCAGCAAGACGAAGCTGCTCGTGATCTACTGTCAGGCCGATTGCTGGATGTCGTGGAATGCAGCGAAGCGCGCGATGTCCTACGGCTACTCCAACGTGGCCTGGTATCCCGAAGGCACGGACGGATGGGAGCGCGCCGAACTGCCGATGGCGGAATCCCGCCCGGAACCGCGCGAAGTGCAGGGGATGGGGACATCGCAATGAATGCCTCAACACGGATTAAATGGCTCGGCAGGTTTTCACTGATCGTCGCGTCTTGGCTTTTGCTTGCGTCGAACGTCGCCGCAGCAGAGCCGGTGTTCGATGTTGTGGTCGGCGGACAGACCCGTCAATTCGGACGGGACGAGCTTCTGCGCCGGCCAGATGTGGCACGCGTGACGGTTGCGAACGATATCGCTTACGGCAAATCC
>JAICIT010000474.1 GCA_025960445.1 Bradyrhizobium sp.
CCAAAAGCAGCGCAGCCTCCGGCAGGGAGCTACCGGAGGCCTGCGCATTACATCGCATCGCGCCTAGGTTCGCGATGAGATGTGGGAGCTCTGTAAACGGTTCAGCGCTTTGGCGGATACCCTTCTGAAAATAGAGAGAAAATCATTTGCTAGAATGGCAGCAGCACGTCCATCACCTGCTGCCCGTAGCGTGGCTGCTGCACATCGGTAATTTGGCCGCGACCGCCATAGGCGATGCGCGCCTGTGCGATCTTGCTGGAGTCGATGGTGTTGTCGCTCTGGATGTCCTCAGGCCGCACGATACCCGCCACGATCAATTCGCGGATTTCGTAATTGACACGGATTTCCTGCTTGCCTTCGACCACCAGATTGCCGTTCGGCAGCACTTGCGTGACCACGGCGGCAACATTGGTCTGCAGCGCTTCCTGGCGGTTGACTGAACCCTTGCCATCAGTGGAGGCGGTCGAGTCCGCCGTCAGCAGCCGGCCGGGAAGCACCTTCTGCGCCTGGGCACCCAGCGTTTTGGAGCCGACGAAATCCGTAATGCCGGAATCCTCCTTGCTGGTGCGGCTGCGCTGCGTCTCGTTGGCGATGTTGGCCTTGTCGGTGATATTCACGGTCACAGTGAGCAGGTCGCCGACACGGGCGGCGCGCTGATCCTTGAAGAAGGCGCGACTGCCGTTTCGCCATAGGGAATTGGCGTTGTAGGACACCGTCTCGGGTTTCGGCATCGGCATCTGCACCGGCTTGTAGCCAGGCTGCGTGGTCGGGTTTTCGATCGCCGCCAGCTTCGGCTGTTCGCCGATCTGCGACAGCCGGTCTATTGACGAGCATCCGCTCGCGACGCCGAGGATGGCCAGCGAGGCGCCGGTAAGAAGGATGCGGTTACTGATGATTGACATGAACAGTTACTCGGTTTTGAGAGCGGCTGGCGAATTGTTGGTGGCAGCGAGCGCGACCGGGGCAGCCGCTTGGTCTCGTTCTGGCAAGGACGTGGCTTCGGCCATGGCAGCGGGGCGGGGCGTCGCGACCGATATCGCGACCTGACCACGACCGATCACGGTGCCCGTTACGGTTCGCTTCGATTGCAGATTGAGCACGCTGACGACGTCGCCTTCGGTGCCGCCGTCGAGCGCCTTGCCGCGGATGGTGAGGTACAGGCCGGTCGCTTCGTAGATCAAGGTGACGGTCTGGTCACGCTGTACCAGATCGGGTTTGACGAGATCGGCAAGCTTCAACGGCTGCCCTGCGCGAAGCTGTCGTCGCGCCTGCATTCCGATTGCCCGGTCACGGGTTGCTGTGTCGCCGCCGAGTTCAGCCTTGGGGCGTCGCTCGACCACGACGTCGGATGATTTTATCAACTCGGTGCGCTCGATGTTGCGCGCAAGTATCGCGGCCTCGACTGTTTCGATGGCGGTGCCGGTGTATCGCAGCCGCATCGGCGTGCCGACGCGCTCGCCTGCGATCTCGAACGTCACGTCGAAGCGCCCGTGGCGCGGGTCGTAACGTACCGATGTCGGCTCCATCGCACCGGTGTTGGAAACCTCCAGCCTGACATCCTGCAGGTCGCGGTCAAACGTCAGGCTCAGGTTGGCGGCATCGCCCAACCCGCCGCGGTGTTCCAGCGCATGGGCGATCTGCATTTCGATGTCATTGGCCTCGAGCGTGCGGGCCAGCCGGGTGACCGAAATCTCCCGCAGGTCCCTGGCATCGACACCGATCACCTGGTGCGCCCGCAACGCGGACAGCACCTGCTCAGTGGGAAGGTTGCCGGTGGTGCCGAGATCGGGCGCGCGGTAAATCGCGATCTGCCCCGCCGTGCCGGCGTTTTCGATCAAATCGCCTATCCGCACCAGTTCGCCGGAGACCGTGACGTTGGCGCGAAGCACGGGTCGGGCGATGGTGTCTCCGCTGCTTTGAGCGAAGCCTGAAGTAGCTTGAACGGCGAGCAGGGTGGTCGCGAGGATGAGAGAGCGCATATGCATCATCAGCTCCCGTTATCGGAACAGCGCGGCAGTGGACTGCAGCATCTGGTCGGCCGCGCTGATCACCTTGGCATTCATTTCGTAAGCGCGCTGCGCCGCGATCAGATCGGATATCTCGGACACGACCTCGACATTGGCCTGCTCGAGGTTGCTCTGCTGCATGTCGCCATAGCCGTCGGTGTTGGCGATGCCATCCTGTGGGGGGCCGGATGCCGGAGTTTCCGTGAACAGATTGTCGCCGATTGGCTGCAAGCCAGCCTTGTTGATGAATCGTGTCAGCCCGATCTGTCCGATGTTGCTTGGAGTTGAGGATCCCGGCAGCACGACCGTGACCTGACCCTGTGCGTTGATGGTGATGCCGGTGGAATTCTGCGGGATCGTAATCGTCGGCTGCACCGGATTTCCCTGGGCGTTCACGAGCCGGCCCTGCGCGTCCATCTGGAACGAGCCGTCGCGCGTATAGGTGAAGGTGCCGTCCGGCATCTGGATCTTGAAGAAGCCTTCGCCGCGAATCGCGATGTCGAGATCGTTGCCCGTCATCGAGAGCGTTCCCTGAGTCATCAGCCGCGGCGTGCCGACGGTCTTGACGCCGCCACCGATATCGACGCCCACCGGCAGAATCGTGCCCTGGTCGGACGCCTGCGCGCCGACCCGGCGCACATGGTCATAAATCAGATCCTGAAAGGCGGCGCGCTGCTTTTTGAATCCGGTGGTGCGCAAGTTGGCGATGTTGTTGGAGATCACCTGAACGTTGAGTTCCTGTGCCGCCATCCCGGTCGCCGCGGTGTAGAGAGCGCGCATGATTTAAATCCCTTTAGAATTACGGACGGGCTTCATTCAATGAATGAGCGCTACGCAGGAACGTCGGCGAGCTTCTCGATCGCGGATTTGTGCAGATCGCTCTGCTGCTGCAACAGGGTCGCTATTTGCGTGTAGGTGCGCGTCACTTCGATCATGCGGCTCATTTCCGTGACCGAGTTGACGTTGGATTTTTCGATAAAGCCCTGACGGATCTTGGAGACGGTATCCGGCTGGGCCGCGGCGGTGCCGGCCGAATAGAGGTTCGAGCCATCCTTCAGAAGCTTCTGCGCGTCGGCGAAATTGACCACCCGCAGCTTGCCGCGCACCGAGTCGATCCGATTAAGGCCCTCTAGAACAGTGATGTTGCCGTCGGCGGCGATACTGATGTCATGATCTGTCGGCTGGAACACGATCGGCCCGCTGGTGCCGATCACGGGG